>FR878754.1 GCA_000434395.1 Clostridium sp. CAG:568
GGATTGGGAAACCTTTAATTAAATGAAATGCTTTTTATATTCAAAAATTTAATAAAGAATTTACTGCCATATATTTTAGAACTTATATCAACAGAATAAAAAACTATATCAGTATTTGTAAAGAAGGTATCAATTAATTCAACCTTTAGTTTTTCTAAGTCTTTTGATTCACCATTGTCAACAATTTTACCAATAAATTTTCCGTCTTCATTTGAAAACCCATAAATTGTAAATGAATCTAAAACAGGATCAGAAAAATAAAGGTTAATCTTTTCCGACATTGATTCATTTATGCATTGAATATTTAACTCAATATTGTAATCATCAACAACCTTAAACTGTACTGATGAATCGTGTAAAGCATCAAAAAGAGGAATTAATAAGCTCTTATTTGAAAAATCTATATTTTTATTTGATTCCATTTTGACACCATCCATTTCTATGCAACCAGTCCCACACTTTTCTTGAAGGATTTGGTCTACCACGCCCTCTATCATGAATTGTTCCATCTCTCCTTCTTTTATATTTTACAATAATAATTAATCAAAAATAGGTAATCGTTTAACGAGTATCCTATTGTTTATCTAGTAGCCTATAAAGTTCGATATATTCGAACTAGTTAAACGATTTAAAAGAAAAAAAGCGCCGATTTCTCGACACTTCTATATCTAATATTGAATACACTTAATTGTATCAATATGATGAAACTAACGTGGCGGAGTGACAGAGATTTGAACTCTGGCTGGACTTTCATCCACTGCTGGTTTTCGAAACCAGTCCCTTAAACCCCTTGGGTATCACTCCACAAATAATAATTATACAATTTTTATAAATGTATTACACTCTTAGTTTTCTTTGTATTTTATAAACTAAGTGAGTTGAAATAAGTCTTTCCAAGAATCAAAGGTTATCTTCCATACTAAAACTTATCAATTTGTTAGAACTTATCTCTAAATTTTAAAAGTTCTAAAAACATAGTAAAAGAAACTAATCAACCTAATAATGTAAATATTTTATGCTAAACCTTAGATGTAAGAAATTTCATATAGAAACTATCTACTTTTTTATCTATATTATTAATTGGAAACAAATTACTCCAAGGAAATATTCATCATATGCATAAGAACCTATGGGCTTTATTGCCACTAACTTTTTTGTTGATGTCTAACGCACCTGTATTAAATGCCCCCAAGGCATTTGATGGACGTTTTTATGATTCGTCTTTGAAGATGAACTTTACTGATACAAGTAAAGAAAATATAGACAAATATTATTCTGCAGTAGATAACACTTCAACAGGTTCTAGTTTTATAAATGAGCTATATACTGTAATATCAAAGGACAATCACTTTGTTAAATATGCCGATGTAAACAAGTGGTATCAAATAACAGATAGGAATTGGGAATTATCTCAACCTATTGATCCGGATACTTTTAAATTCTCAACAACAAATAATTACTATTTTACTTTACTTTACTTCAAAGATAATGAAACAAAAAACAGGCAGATAAACAATCTAGTCAACGGAAACTCCTGGACTATCGATGCTTCATTAGATCATATCGATTTTGACAATAAGAAAAAGCCAAATAAAAATATTCAAGAAGATAAAGAACATATATGGGCCAAAAGCCATGGTTTCTCACCTAGCGGAGATCCTGAAGCTGGAGCTGGAACAGACCTTCATCATTTGTTAGCAGCTGATCATCATACAAATAACATCCACAATAATAACTACTACGGATACATAGACAGAGCTAAACCATATAGCGAAGTCTATTGTTATTACGCTGATGGTACTACTGATTTAAGTGGATGGTCTGGAAAAGATAAAGATGGTGATGATACATTCGAACCAACTGATCAATATAAAGGCGATATAGCTAGGGCTTTACTTTATATGGGCGTTAGATACTCTAATAAACAAGAGACTAACACTAGAAGTGAGCCTTACCTCTTATTGACAGATGACAAAACACAAAAGGATGACAACGATCATTTTCATGGAGTTCATCAACATTTATCTGATTTCCTTAAATGGAATGAATTAGATCCTGTAAGTGATTATGAAATACATAGAAACAATCTTATCTATAACAATGTTCAAAACAACAGAAATCCATTCATAGATCATCCTGAATGGGCCAGAAGAGCATACGCACCTGATACTTATAAAACAACATCAGATTTCTCTAGTCTCAAAGATTCATATAATTTGCATACAAATGACACTTTAACATTACCAGTTACATATTCGTCTAAATCGATTATCAATGTCAGTTTTGATTCTAATTACTTATCTATGTCTGATGACAATAAGACATTCAAGGCATTAAAAGAATGTAAAGAAGGAACTCCTATAAAAATAGATGAAACTACTGAAGACGGAATTATAAATCACGTCAATACTAAGATAATAATTTGGAATGATGCTATATTAAAAACTGATTTACCAAAAAATATTCAATTAGCTCCAGTAATAGGAAATTCAACTTCATACAAATTAGATATTAAGGTTGACAATCTATTCCCTGAAGAAAAAATCGTACTAAAATCTAGCGATGATAACATCGCTAAAATCTCAAACGACAATACTATAGAAGCAGTAGGATTTGGAACTACAACAATCTCAGTGTTAGTAGATAAATCTTGCAGGAAATTAGGTGAATTCAAAATTGAAGTAACTCCATCAGTCTACTTTAATTCTGAAAACATAGGAATTACTATCGGAATAATAATTGCTATAGTTATCGTCTTAGTATTAATAATCGTTCTTTCTATTGTATTTGCTAAAAAAGGAAAGAAGAAATCATCCAAGAAACGATCCAGCAAAAACAATAACACTAAGAAGAAAAATAACAGCAAAAAGAAGAAATAAAACTTGCTTAATAGATAATCGCTATCAATAATACGGTTATCTATTTTTTATTTCTAACAAACATTTTAAAATTATATATACGGGAGAAATTATCAATGCAATCAAAATTCAAATTACTAACCTTAGTTCTATTATCTACCACTTTTTTCTTGACATCTTGTGGTGATTCTACTTCTAATCCTACTACACCTTCAAATCAAGTCACAGACAATTCGACAAACAAACCTTCAGCCCCATCGGTCAATACTGATAAGAAAGACACTACAACATCATCTAATAAAAAAGATGATGCAAGTTCAGATTGGTACGCATCAGAAAAAGAAATAATGAAACAAGCATTCGGATTCGATTTCGCTATTCCTTTCGCTGATGGTCTAACTGACAATCGTGAATCCTCACTCGAAAAGGATGACTCTGGAAATTTCTTCTACACTCATGATATGGATTGTGGCAATTTAACAAGTGCATATAAAAGTAAGGTGGAAAATGAAGAATATACATATGATTCGACACAAGATGGATATGATCTCTATGCATACAGTTACGATGATACAAATCTTATAGTATTGCAAATAGGTTATTCAGATGACTATGGCTTTGAAATATATTCTTGGGTCGAATCCAATACTGATAGCAACGTGACAGAATATTCTTCATTTCCTTATGCTGATATAGCAACATTCTTTAATTTGACATCAGTTACAAATAATCAAATTCCATCATTCGATATAGCGAGCGATGAATCTTATTACGGATATACTTCCAAAAGCGAATCATCAAGTGAGTTTGTCGTTTATGGAACAATAGATTCTTCTATAACTGATAGTCAAATGGATACTAATTATTCCAATGCTTTGAAAGCTTTAGGATATACAGTCACAGTTCAAGATGGATATTATCCTTATGCCGAAAGTGAAGAAAAAGGATTCCTGCTCATCTTCGGATGTGATAATTCAGTATTCTTCCTCGATATAATGAAGTATGAATCGAGCACTACTGATCCCGACACTCCATCAACTCCAGACACAACAATAAAGACAATTACAATCGACGCAAATAATTTTGATGCAAAGTATCCCGGATTCGAATCGGATTTGACTATCAGCGGGTACACATTCAAATATGACTATATAATGAATAGTAATGATAAAATTCAATTTAGGAATTTATCAAAGAGCAATTCCTACTTATTCAATTCGACTGCGATGAATTTATCTACAGTAGTATTAAATGTCGATGTAACTACAAAAGGTGATTATGTAGGTTATCCTTCTTTATATGCCTCATCTTCGATTCTATCAGCCGATAACAATGGAGCTGAAATAAAACCTGTGATAACTGATAAAACAACATATACATATACAATTCCTGAAGGATTTTCATTTTTCAAAGTGACAGGTCATAAAAACTATGCTGTGTTGTTATATTCTATGACTATCAATTTGAAATAGAATACATAATAAGATGACATTATGCCAAGATTGAGCTTGGCATTTTTATTTCAATCTTTTTTTCTTATAATAATAAAGAACATTATCTCTTTAAAAAATGAAATTCATGTTTTTTTACAAATTAAAATTTAAATATTATTTAAAGCCATACATATGGAGTTTAAAAAAGGAATTACAAAGAGATTCAATAATAGAAATACAATTAAGCGATAAACAAAAAGATATTTTAAATAGGTTAAAAGTATCCTGCCAAGCGAATGAGTGGAATTCACTATTATCAGAAATTGAAAAACACAATAAAGATTTAAATTATTTACATTCTGAATTTGATAATTTCTCATTTGACAATATCATTAATAATCCAGCATCTATAACAGAGGATATAATTGAAATTTATAGCAAAAATATTTCTATTCTCAATCAATATAAACATAAATCAAAAGGAAATGTCGTTTGGGAAAAGCAATTATCGACAATTGTATCTAATTATAAAACAATTCAAGAGCAATACTTGCTTTACAACAAATCTATAGAAATTAAAAATCATATATATTCAGGATATATAAGTAAAGTCAAAGAAAAGGAATTAACAGAGGAACTAGAATCTCTATATAACAAAATAAAAGAATTCAATCACCTTTACTATACTTTTGATCTAAATACAAAAATACATGACATCATCGAAAAAAATAATAATGATTGGATTAAAGCCGAAATAAAAGATTCAATATTCGATAATGTAAATGGTAAATCCTTAGATAAAGAACAAAGAACAGCTATATTAAAAGATGAAAAATCTAATTTAATAATTGCAGGTGCAGGTGCAGGGAAAACATTAACTATATGTGGAAAAGTTAAATATCTATTAGAAAGAAAAAATTTATCACCAAATGACATATTACTTCTCTCATATTCGAAAAAATCAGCTGATGATCTGCAGAAAAAATATCAAATATCAATCCAAACATAACGGTCGGAACATTTCATAAAATTGGTCTTCAAATATTAACATCAATAACAAAGAAGATTTTTATAGTGGAAGATCAGTTCAATGCAATAATCGAGTCATATTTCAGGGATGAACTACCCAAGGATTTCAAGATGCTGAAATTGGTCTTTGAATATTATGCTTTATTTTTAGTGCACGACAATTACAAAGATAAAAAATATGAAAATGATGGGGATTTGTATTCAGATTTGAAAATAGAAGACTTTACAACCTTAAAATCAGAACTTAATTTAAATGCCAAAAACAGCTATTCATATGAAACGTTAAAGAAAGAAAAAGTAAAAAGCTATGAAGAATATGTTATTGCTAATTGGTACTTCATCAATGGTATAGATTATGTTTATGAGGAACCATATGCAGTCAATTTAGCAACAAATGACCATAGACAATATAAGCCAGACTTTTTTCTAAAGAAATATAGTATTTATCACGAGCATTATGGAATAAATAAAAACTTTGAAGCTACACAATATAGTAAAGAAAGAGCTAAGGAATATGTAGAAGGAATAAAATGGAAAAGAAAAGTACATTCTCTATATAAAACTAAATACTTTGAAACATATTCATATGAATTTAGTGATGGTACAATCTTTGAAAAATTAAAAGAAAACCTCAAAAAATATGGAATTCAAACACATCCCATTTCTAATATTGAAATTAAAAATGCTTTAAATTCAATTTATCACGGAAGAAAATTTGCAGGTTTTATTAGATTAATTAAATCATTTATCAATTTATATAAAGCTAGATACACCGATGAATCTCAGTTCGATAAGTTCAATTTAAGTTCAACAAATTTCTTTGAAAAGAATAGATCTTTACGATTTTTAAAGATAGCTAAATCAGTTTATTGTTATTATATAAACTGGATCAGAAAAAATAATAAAATTGATTTTGATGATATGATTCTACAATCAACCGAATTATTAAATTCGACAACCGATTTCAAATATTCATACATAATTGTCGATGAATTCCAAGACATATCATGGAGTAGAATGCAGTTTTTGAAAAAGCTAATCGATCATGGCAATTCTCAATTGTTTGCTGCAGGGGATGACTGGCAATCTATATATAGATTCACAGGATCCGATATTAATATCTTTACTAACTTTAAATCTTATTTTGATGATAGTCAAATATCATTTGTTACTATGACGCATCGAAATTCCCAAGAACTTCAAGATATCATGCATGACTTCATATGTAAAAACCATTCTCAAATCGATAAACATATGAAATCTAATATCCATACAAACACTCCTATAAAAGTTATGTATTATTCAACAAATAAAAGAACTGCTTTCTTAAATATAATTAAAGAAATTTCTTCAATTTCAAATAGAGCAAATATATTGGTCTTAGGTAGAAATAACAATGATATAGATACAATTAAGGAGACAAATAATATATTACTAAAACGAGACAAGGAAAATGATGATAGTTATAAAATCATAGTAAAAGAGTATCCATATTTAAATATAAAATATAGCACTGTACATAAATCAAAAGGTCTTGAGGAAGACTATGTTGTCCTAATAAATGCTGATGATGGACTTATAGGATTTCCAAATAGAATGGATGACGATCCTATTCTAAATTTAGTTTTAAGTTCTAAAGAAAATTATCCATTCTCGGAAGAAAGAAGACTTTGGTATGTTGCTTTAACAAGAGCAAAACTTTGTACATACATAATAGCCAATAATACACATACATCCCCTTTCTTAACTGAAATACTCCAAAAATGCTCTATTATGAACAAGAAAGAACAAATAAAAGAACAAGATATTATTTATTGTCCAAGATGTAAAACTGGGAACTTATCAGAGAAATCTTATCCAGATGGAAATAGTTATTGGAAATGTTCCAATTACCCATATTGTGATTATACAATCCGAGATAAAGAAGCTTTAAGAAAAAAACATATATGCCCAATATGTGGTGACTATATGGTTTATCGTTACTCTTATAATTATAAATTCTATGGTTGTCATAATTATCCATACTGTAAACATACGGAGAGAATAAATCCTTCTAATAAAAATAAATAATCATAAATAAACAATTCAAAAACTATATAAAATTACATTCAACTATCGAAATTTTTCCATAAATCATACTTCTTATCCCTAAATTTATAATTTTCTTAAAAAATAAAATAAGGATCAAAAAGACTAGTCTTTTATTTCGAGACTAGTCTTTTTTTATTCAACACTTGTTATCCAACCCATCTAATTATATCTAATACGATCAGCACGACTCCAAGGACTAATAAGACGCCTAATCCAATCATCGAAGCATAAGACTTAAATTTCTTATTTGCTGGTTTCTTAGTAATAGATTCAATGATACACAATAGTAACTGCCATCCATCCAAACCCGGGAATGGAATCAAGTTCATAATCGCAATATTGACTGAAATCAAACCCCATAGGTAGAATACATAGAAGGGGCCAATAGACACAGCTTGCTCTGTAGTTCTAAACATAGAAACAATTCCACCGACATTCTGCCATCCTGATGGAGTAAATAATCCACCTATAGCTTGGAATGTTTGAACTATTCCATTGCCTTGATCATAAAAAGCTTGACCTAAAGCTCTAGCAAATGACTGACCAGTTATAGTTGGAGTTCCTTCTCCATCTATGAAACTATTTCTGTTATATGGCTTAGGTGAATAAGACATATAAGGCGATATACCCAAAGCTTCATAATGGTACAAACCTTTGGTCGCATCGCTCAACTCAGGCTTCACTTTCACTTCAATAACCTTAGAACCATCGTATGACCCATCATCGTTCTTAGTCGAATACATATCGGCATAAGTAATAGTCACTGTCAATTCTTTACTATCCTTACTAGGATATAAATACAAATGAGTTTGAGAATCACCGACTGATACAACAGGCTCATAATACGTGCCAGATTCATTTCTATAATAGACTTCATCTAACATCGCATTAGAAATATCAAAGTATGTATCTACAATATTGAAAGTTCTATTCTTTGACTGTTCGATAGCTGCTTTATCTTTGTCTGGAAGATTAAATATCTTTTCATCAGTCCATTTATTTCCCAATCCGTCATAGATGAGAACATCATCAGGATATGCTTTCTTTATTGATACGATCCTAGTACCTGTAGTTAGACCGCTATCAGCTAAATATGAGCCAGAGGCGACAGTAATTCTATTTGTATAAACATCCTGTTGTGGACAAAAGGCATCAGCTATGAAGCAAAGGAAGAAAGAAAGGATGACATTCATCACGATTCCAGCAATCATGATAATTGCTTGTTTTCCATGATTCACACCACTGAAGGTTCTTTCCTTTGGAACTGGTGGAATACCAGCTTCAGTCAAAGCAGCATCATCGCTTTCTCCGACCATTGCAACATATCCTCCTAAAGGAATACAGCGAATATTGACCGTGGTTTCCCATAGTGGTTTTCCTGTAGTCTTGTCTTTGGGATTTATAGATACGATTTTAGGTCCAAATCCTATAGAATATTCTTCACAATAAACTTTAAAAAGCTTAGCCATCGAAAGATGGCCAAGCTCATGAAGGCAAATGACAAAGCATAGCCCGAGTACGAAAACTATGATACTAATGAATATTTGCATAATTGCCTCCTTTTAATCTCATACAAATAATTGACTTATTATCTACCGCGGTTGAAGTTCTTCCTTCCAGTATGGAATGTTCTCTTCTTGGTAGCTCCTTGTGGTTTATCTTGACGAGCTTTGTCGAAGTGTCCACCACGATAAGAGGGCTTCTTGTCTCCACCGAATGAAGACTTTCCTCTAAATGATGAATGTCTTTCCCCACCTTTGAAGGATGAATGGCCAAATGATGGTTTCTTAGATGAATAAGATTTCTTTTCCTTGTTGTCACCTTCTGAATGGGTCCTATAGGATTTATGGAATTCACCACTGGGTTTATAAGAATCATTAGATCTTGAATGGAATCCTCCATTAGACTTATGGAATGAGTGTCCACCAAATTTCGAATGTCTATCATCTCTATCCTTATGATCACCATTGAATTTCTTCTCGTGATCATAATGATCACTCTTCTTATGGAAAGTATTCACTTCATGAGTGTTACGATAAGGTCTCTTTCCACGGATTCCACTTCTGCCGAAGTCTTGATGATCATCCTTCTTCTTGTCCATGTAGTCTCCGAAAGATTGAACATCCTTCTTACGATCATCAATCTTCTTGTCCTCTCTCTTAACATAGACTTTCTTTTCCTTGACCGCATCCTTGGCATTTCTAGGATATCCTTGCTTTTCTTTCTTAGCTTTCTCAGCTTCATGTTCTTTGAGCAAGGCTTTTTTCTTAGGATCGTTTCTCCAACGAGAAGCCTTTTTGGCCTTTCTCTTCTCGACCTCATCCTTGATTTCTTCTTCATGCTTTCTATTAGCATCACGAATAGGTTTAGCTACTATATCGGAAGGATTGTTTCCAGCTTTCAAAGCATTAGCGTAAAGAGTGATAATCTTATCTGCTGCATCTCTAGCTTTTTCATCCAAATCCAAGACATCTTTCAATTCCTTGGGGTTATCGCTATCTCTAGTAACACTAGAAGAAACTTTTCTCAATATTGTCTCGACATCGCCGAAACGAATCTCTCCGTTTAAATAAGCATTTACAGCTTCTTCATCCACAGCATTTACAACAATTGCTGCACGAGAAGGATATTTCCCGACCAATGATAAAATGAATGTGAACATAGGATATCTATTCTTATCAATATCCTCAGTCTTTAAATTCTTGACTGCTTCTTTATCTTCGTCAGTCAATTCATGACGTTTCTCAGTTCCAAGACTCAAAGCATATTTGATAGGTGTGAGCATAGTATTAGGAGAATATTCATAAATAGAAGTTCCATCTTCTAAAACAACACCACCATGAATCAAAGATTCTCTATTGATAACAGCCTTGATATCCTTCAAAGGATAATGGAACAACATAGAAGCTTCGATGACTTCATAGGCTTTATTCACCATAGTAGCACTATCCACAGTGATCTTTGGTCCCATCTTCCATGTAGGATGAGCTAACACCGCTTGAATAGGAGCTGTTCCGATAGCCTTAGTAGGATAGTCTCTCAAAGCACCGCCAGAAGCTGTGATAAACAATTCTTTGACTTTCTTGTCTTGAGGAACTTCAGCTAAACATTTAGCAACTGCTACATGCTCAGAATCGATAGGAATCAACTTTCCATGACCTTGAGCTAATACCTCATTGATAAAGTTTCCACCCACGACCAAAGTTTCTTTGTTAGCTAACAAAAGAATCTTATCCTTCTTCAAAGCATGAAGTGAAGGTAAGAATCCATCAAATCCTAAAATTGAATTCAAGACAACATCAGGATTAGCCTTATCAATAATAGTTAAGTTTATAGATTTGCCAGACAAAACTTCAACTTCAGGTAAAGCTTCTTTCAAAGCTTTAGCTTTAGAATCAGCAACAATTCCAACAAATTTTATAGTTGGAAATTCTTTGACTATCTCCACCAACTTATCAACATTCTTGTTGGCTGTAATTCCTACGAGCTCATATTCACTATTATCTTTCAACAAGCTCAAAGCCTGAGTTCCTATAGAACCAGTCGCTCCTAATAAAACAATCTTTTTTGCCATACTTTAATTTTCTTTTCCTTTAAGTTTTAAATAATCCTATATTCAGTTATTAATGCTGTAAGAATGTCCAACCATTAGTAATAAATGATATCAAGATAGCTACTACAGAACAGGTGACGAATATGGAATCAAACCTATCAATTATGCCACCATGACCAGGTAAAATAAAGCCCCAATCTTTAACATTGAAATGTCTTTTAACTGCCGAGAAGATAAATCCACCTATATTATCCATAATAGGAATAATTACAGACAAGAGTAAGATGTAGCCCCAACCCCAACCACTTTGGCTTTCAAAGCTCAATCCAGGAGCTTCTCCACCAGCTTTGATCAATGGAGTTTTAAAACAGTACCACGATATCGCTGAGAAACTCAAAGTGAATATCATTGAAAGAACAACTCCACCAAAGAATCCTTCCCATGTTTTATGGGGAGATACTCTAGGATTCATTGGATGCTTACCGAATAAAACACCGACAAAGTAAGCTCCTATATCGCTACACCAAACGCCAAATAAACAAAACCACAGCAACATAGAAGAAGATATAGACCAGTTATAAGTCAATGTGATATCAGCAGGATCCGTCTTATCTAAGAAAGCAGTTGGATAATATCTTAAATACATAATCGAATAGAATCCTAGCGATACTATGAAGACCATAGTAAACAAGTAGAAAACATCATCCAGTCTAAATGTTTCATATAAGAATGAGAAGCAAAACAAACCTATTAAATAAATGACTAGTGAGAAAATACTGATATAAATTTTATTCAATGAGAAAAAGTTGCCAGCAAATAATTCATTCCTTATATTTTCTTCTTTAAAGAAGATCCAATAAATCATTGCATACATCCAAACATAAGTCCAAACCCATATGAACTTACTATAATGTTTTTTTCCAGGCAAGGCTAATATCTCATAGGCGGCAAAGAAAACTAAAACAAATGATACTGCCAACAGATACCATCCACCAAATATTCCAGCCGGTCCCAAGAATAAACCTAAAACCAATCCAGTGATTATTCTCACAATCATTGAATGTTCAGTATTTTTCGATAACTTTTTCATTCTTTTATTGCTCCGAAACGTCTATTTCTTCCGTAGAAATCATCCAAGGATTCCTTCAATGATTTCACCGAATAATCAGGCCAATAAGTCTTTGGAAATTCCATTTCAGCATAAGCTAATTGATATAAATAACAATTAGATACTCTCAACTCGCCAGAGGTTCTAACCATTAAATCGACATCTGGCAAATCTTTAGTCCAAAGATAATCTTCGAACGATTTAACATTCAAGGAATCCAATTCTACTTTTCCTTCTTTATATAGAGAAGCAAATCTCTTAGTAGCTTGAACCACATCTTGTCTTCCACCATAATTGAATAAGACAGTGAAGTTGTACTTATTCAATTCTTTTGTCTCTTTCATAGCTTCATTGATAGTATTGAGAATATCAGTCGGTATTCTTTTATCGGCCAGGTATCCAACAACTCTAATCTTCACACCCTTAGATTTAAAATCTTCAATGTTTGAAGAAAAGAATTCTTTTAATAATTTGAATAGAGTGGAAACTTCAGCTTCAGGTCTATTCCAGTTCTCACTAGAGAAGCAAAACAATGAAACATATGGAATTTGATAAGTCAAAAAACACTCATCAACTATTTCTTTGATGCGTTTTACTCCTGCCAAATGTCCTGCAGTTCGAGGCAACAATCTCTTCTTGGCCCAACGGCCATTTCCATCCATAATAAAAAGAATATGCTTCAAACTTTTTGTATCTTTGTCAGACACTAGATATTAGAGAGCTCCTGTTCCTTGCCCTTGTATAAGGAGTCGATAGTCTTGATAGCAGCATCGTGTTCCTTTTGAATAGCAGCATCGATACGCTTCTCTAAATCCTCAGAGAACTCTTCGGATTTCTTTACCTTATCAATCCAATTCTTTCTAATAGCACGGATTGTGACTTTATTATCATCACAATATCCTTTAGCTTCCTTGATGATTTCCTTACGACGATCACCAGAGAGGGGTGGGAAATTAAGACGAATCTCATTTCCTTTAACATTAGGATTCACACCCAAGTTTGATGTTCCTATTGCAGCTTCGATAGACTTTACTGAAGAAGGATCGAAAACCTTTAAAACCAAGGCTGTTCCACCTTCAACTCTAACTGCTGCCAAAGTCTTGATAGGAGTCATTTCTCCATAATAATCGACACGGATCTTATCTAAGACATTAGGATTGACTGCACCTGCTCTCAAGGTAGCCAAAGATCCTTTAAGCTTATTGATAGCTTCATTCATTTCAGTTTTAACTGAATCTAATACTTCTTTTTCTTCCATAATTATTTCTCCTTACTATAGAAATATATAATAAAAACTTATAAGTGATACAAAGGTATCTATTATTAGCACAAATAAAAGCAATTAAATTGCTTATTTTGTGATCAATGTTCCCATAGAATCACCAGTGATGACCTTTAAGAAATTCTCCGGTTTCATTTCGAACACCCTGATTTGAATATTGGAATCCTCCAATAATCCAGCAGCAGTAGCATCCATGACCTTCAATTTCTTGTCAAGAATCTCATGATAAGTTATAGTCTTGATCAACTTAGCCGACTTATCAGTCTTAGGATCAGCAGTGTAGACTCCATCAACACCATTCTTTGCCATCAAGATGACGTCACAACTAGTCTCTAAAGCCCTCAAAGCTGCACATGAATCAGTTGTGAAGAAAGGATTTCCTGTTCCACCCACAAAGATACATACTTCACCATTGTCCAAAGCTCTCAAAGCATCTCTTTGTGTAAAATAGTCACAAAATTTGTCGACTTGGATAGAAGAGAAAACATGTGCTTTCAATCCGTTGTTTTCTAATACACCCTTAAGTCCTAATCCATTAATGACTGTACCCATCATTCCCATATCATCTGCTTGAGCTGGATTTAAGCCTAATAATCCGGCCAATTTTCCTCTCCAGATATTTCCAGCCCCGACAACAAGACAGACCTGAACCCCAGCAGAGTGAAGAATTCTAACTTGTTCAGCTATTCCTACCATCTTCTCTTTTGAGAATATCGAATGATTCTCACTGTCTTCCAAAGCTTCGCCAGAGATTTTAAGCAATACGCGTTTATATTTTATTTCCATATAACCCTCTTTCAAAAAACAAGGCACACATAGGCGTGCCTTGTTACAAATTCAATAAATTACTTGTTGTTGAGTTGTGCAGCAACTTCGGCAGCAAAGTCGGATTGAGCCTTTTCAATTCCTTCACCAGTGGTGAAACGAACTGTAGAGACGATTTCAGCTCCATGCTCTTTCAAGACTTGTCCTACAATCTTGGAAGTATCCAAGATGAATTCTTGATCGACGAAGACTTGAGAGTTGAGGTTCTTTCTAACACGTCCCTCGACAATCTTTTCTTGGATTGCTTGAGGTTTGCTAGCAAACTTAGGATCAGCTTTGGAGGCTTCGATTTCAATTTCAGTTTCCTTCTTTACAACTTCGGCAGGAATCTCTGACTCGAAAATGTAGGTAGGAAGACTGGAGCAAAGAGAAACAGCGATATCATCAGCAAAAGCTTTATCGCCACCCTTCAATACAACAGCAACTGCAATCTTACCCTTCATATGGATGTAGGTTCCGATGTTCTCACCGGCACTCTTGTGAATCCACTTCAAGCGGCGGAGAACTATCTTCTCACCCATACGCATGGTTCCGTCAGCACAAATGCTAGAAACCATTTCAGTAGCTTCTTCCAAAGTGGCGGGTTTCTTTTCAATCAAAACTTTTCCAATTTCTTTGACCAAATCACCGAAAGCAGGTGATTCAGAGACAAAGTCAGTCTCGGAGTTGACTTCGAAGATAACGGCATCATCACCAGACTCTTCAATCCAGCTCTTTCCTTCGGCTGCAACACGGTTAGCCTTCTTAGCAACCTTGCTCAAGCCCTTCTCACGAAGCCAGACAATAGCCTTCTCGACATCATTCTCGCAAGCGACAATAGCCTTTTTGCAGTCCATGAGTCCGGCACCAGTGCGGTCTCTGAGCTGCTTAATTAATTCGATTTGTGCAGATGACACGGTTATTTAGTCTCCTCAGTTGCAGGCTTAGCTTCAGTCTTCTCGCTAGGAGCAGCTTCAGTGGCCTTAGGAGCCTCTTGAGCCTTCTCTCCACGATTTTCATCCTTAGGTCCATGATTTCCACCATTAGGACGCTTTACAAACTTCTTGCTAGCTTTCTTACGACGCTTCTTGCCCTTACGCTTAGCAGCGAAGATATCTTCACGAATCTTAGCGTGGACAACCTTCAAATCGTCCTGGCTGAATTGATACTTGCTCAAATCCTCAGGGATGAAGCTCTCCATATTTCCGGCATCAGCAGCATCGGCTTGGTAAGCATAGGCAGCTTCTCCACCCTTAGCAGCGACAACGGCATCGGCGAGCAATCCAATGATGAGCTTGACAGACTCAGGTCCATCAACGTTCACAGGGATAGGGAATTCTACATCTGAAGGCTCACAGTTAGTATCGATGAGTCCAAAGGTGTGAATGTGGAGCAACTTGGCTTCATGGACAGCGTTGTGCTCCCAGTTAGAATCGACCACGACGATAGCGTCAGGTCTCTTTCTCATTTCCTTGATACCACCGAGAAGTGAGCTCAAGCGATCACGCTCCTTGCCCTTGGCAATAGCATCCTTCTTGGAAAGCTTGTCGAGTTGTCCACTCTCAGTAGCTTCATCGAGTTCCTTCAAGAGCTTGATGCGTTTGTATATGGTATCGAAGTTAGTCAAGGTTCCACCCAACCAACGATTGTTGACATAGAAGCAGCCAGAACGAGTAGCCTCATTCAAGACAGTTTCCTTGGCGACAGGCTTAGTTCCAACGAAGAGAACCTTTCCACCTTGTTCAACAATCTTCTTAAGAGCCACATAAGCCTTTTGAATCAAATCAACAGACTTGTTCAAATCGATGATGTGCAAGTTGTTCTTCTTACCATAGATGTAAGGCTTCATGTTAGGATTCCAGCGACGTGCTTGGTGACCATAATGGGCACCGACGGCAATGAGTTCCTTAACAGAAACAACAGGATCACTATCCTTGTGGATAGTCTTTGACATCAAATCAGCTTTGGGTTGCTCAGCAGCGGGTGCAGACTCGACTGGAGCTTCTACTTTAACTTCTTCACTCATGGTTTTTAAAAACCCTCCATTTTTTGTTATACCTCCGAATACTTCCGTACTGCCAACCCAGAAAACGCATTAATACAGTTTCTATGTAAGGTCTAGAATGTTTGTGTAACAGACTTATAAGATTCGTATAAGTCCTGCATTTTAAGGACTAGTCGGCAAAATCCATATTCGTGTGCATTGCATGTAGCTTTGGACATGCTTGGTGAAAATACCATAAAATAGCAAAAAATACAATATATAAATAAGATTAAATATTAATATTTATAGAAAACACCCATTTTGAAAGTATTTTTATAGCCATAACCAACCTCAAAAGTTGAAATAATTCAATCTTTGAATTATTATTAAAATAATAATCTATGTCTTTTGATAAACGACAGGAAAGGATAAAACAAAATGGACAACAAAAAAGAAAAATCCATCGAAAATTCTCCCGCTTTAAAAAGACTTGATGGAGTAGATAAGGATATATTTGCATTCTTTTCTTACCTCTTAGACGTCTACAATCATGGAATGTTCAATTCTCTTATTAATTTCATCAAATCAGATGGAAGAATACTATTGCTTCTAGTCAATTCAGGAGGGTTATGTCATCCTTCGGACATCTCTAGTGAATTGAATTTATCCAGACCTAATGTAGCAGCAAACCTTAGAAATATGGAGAAGGAAGGATTGATTACTAGAGAGACTGATAAAACTAATAGAAGACAGGTTTTCGTAAAGATTACACCCGCTGGATTGGAAAAATACAAAAAGGAAACAGATGCTATTGTAGAAGTATTCACAATGTGGCTTAAGTCATTAGGGCCTTCCGAAGGTATGCATTTGATGAGCATATTGAAAAAGACTGATGAAATAGCAAAACAATACGAGCCACCAAAGGTTGAAGAAGACAAAATAGAAGATATTTGGAAATTATCTTAAGGATTATTATGCGCCTTTTAAAAGAAGAAATCGGAGAACCCAGAGAATTAGTCTTTCTAGATTTAGAAGGAACTCAATTGTCACATGAAACTATTGCAATAGGAGCATGTAAGTATTTTTGTGGACCCGATTTATTGCCTTTGCCAGGAAAAAAGATTCAGGTTTTCAAGAGATTGATAAAACCTCAAAGTCCTGTAGGTGGTGTTGTCACTATTCTGACCGGTATAACTGATGATAGATTGAAGACAGAAGGTATCACCTTCCATAAAGCGTTAGTCGAACTTATGACATTCACTAAATGCACTGGAAAGAAAGTATATATTACTTTCGGAAACCAAGACTTAAATATGCTCTATCAATCCAAGATAAGAGCCAACGATCAATTATGTCAAGACTTTTATGACCATATAAAAAGAAACTGGTTCGACATGCAGGCATTCGTCTCTAGATTCGTTCATGACGAAAGACATATGACATTCTCACAACCTAAGCTTCTAGAAATTTATGAAGCCAAGAATTTACAACACGCACACGATCCTTTGTATGATGCTGAAAACTTAATGAATCTATTCATTCAAGTGATAAAAAGACCTGATATAACATTACGCGAATTCAAAAAGAATCTTCTAACTTCAAAAGATTTCTTCATTATATCCAAGCCATTTATAGATGATTTGTGTAATGGAAAAGATGTATCTTCTAAAGATTTCAACAAAGCCATTGAGGATTACTTGTCATGACGATCAAATATCCTAACGGAAAGACTTATGAAGAAGTTGTAAAAGATGAGAAAAAAGAAGGAATCATCAAAAGAAAAAGAAATGGTCTAGCTGATAGAGCCAACATGGGAATGCATTTGGAAAACGATGTAATCAAATCCTGTGACTATTATAGAAATCTCGGAATAGCTTCTATTTATAAAAGACCAACTCCTATTAGAGTATATAAAGTTGACAAGTCTAATCCAAACAAGATTATCGAGGCTCATTTTGATCAAAAATCAACAACCGATTTTGTTGGAGTTTATCGATCTAAATACATCGATTTCGAATGCAAAGAGACTAAGGAAGACACTCTTCACTTTCAAAACATAAGGCCTCAACAAGTGACTCATCTAGATTTAGTCTTAAAACTAGGTGGAATAGGATTTTTTGTCGTATCATTCACTCAAAGAAACGAAGTTTATTTGTTAGATGCGCATTTCATAGTAGATAGAATATTAAAAGAAAAATCCCATCAAGGATTTAAAAGAGATTTCTTTATAGAAAACGGAATTCTAATCAAACAAGGTTTTACACCTAGACTTTATATATTGGATGCTATAGATAAAGCTTATTTTAATTCTCAATTAGATCCTGATAATCCAAAACTCTAACTCTTCTTAATCCAAGAGAAAGGTAGTTCATCTAACTTTGGATTCTTAGCTGTCAATATCGTTCTACCTAACATTATCAACTGTCTATGAGTATTGATTAGACAGCTATTTTTAAATAACTTTTCTAATTTTAATTCTATTTGTTCTGGTCTTAAATCTTTATCGACAAGGCCTAAAAACTTAGATACTCTTTCTACATGTGTATCCACTGGTAGATAAGGAAAATTATATAACTCGCCTAAGACCACTCCCGATGTTTTAAATCCAACACCGGGAAGTGTCATCAAAACTTCTCTATCTTTTGGAATTTGACCATCATATTTATCGACAAGAATTTTAGATGCTTCAATTATGTGACTAGCTTTGGTTTTTGCTAATCCTACCGGTTTGATAATACTGATGACATCATCGACATTGGCTTTAGATAAAGCAGCTAAGTCTTTATACTTATCAAATAATATCGGAGTCACTTTATTGACTGACTTGTCGTTAGACTGAGCAGAAAGAATAACTGCAATCAAAAACTCCTGATCTGTCTTATGCTTTAAAAAACAATCGACAAGACCAAATCTATCATCTAAGAAATTCTTTATTTGATCTGCTTTTTCTTGTCTAGTCATCGTTCAACCAATCGTGAGAGATAATCTTAGGTAACTCATTAGATCTATGCGCATCATCCCTTGCAGTATAACCTTCTTTGTTAATATCTTTTTCTTTTTCTAAACGCAAAATTTCTTTTTCTAATCTAGGAAAAGTAACTCTTTTTTGCTTAGATTGAATATTTGCATATGCTTCCTGCATCATAGATACAGTAGCACCTTCACCTAACCATCCATTTATCTTATCGACTTCCAATGGTGTCAATGGTCTTCCCATCTCTTTTTGGAAGAAGGCATAAGCATCATCAATTTTCTTTTGAGAACGAGAGTCAGAAGATAAGACTATATCTTTTTTGAAATCATCAAACAATTTACTAAAAAGAGGCTGTAAAGTTAAATCTCCTTTAGGGCTATATGCGACATACTTCTTATCCATCAATCTCAATAAACAATCATCAATAGTTTCTTTGGATAAAGACATATACTGTGATAATGCGTCAGCCGTAACTGGTATTTCCCCATCCATCTGCATCACTTCATCAGCCATCAAAATAACCATGGCATCACTCTCTGTGAGTCCAAGTCCTTTATATCTCTTCAAAAATATGGATCTCCAGTTCAAATCTTTAAAATTTAGTTCCATAAATGCCTCCTTGGTTATGAATGAATATAGTTAATTATAGTTGAAAAGTCTTTATAAGAATTATATAAACTACTTTGTTGTTCAAAAAAGAGGTCAATGAATTGCATGGAAAATAAAAAAAAGCCAGAAGATCAGACATCTGAAGTAGAAACTCAGATTGCCCCTCCCAAAAATACCAAGGAGTGGTTAAAAAACTGTTTGGTTGGATTCTTTGTTGGATTAGCTGTTATTGTTCCTGGAATATCCGGCGCAACAATAACAATTATCTTTAAAATTTACGACAAGTTGTTGAATGCTGTATCGAATCTATTCAAAAAATTTAAGAATTGCTTCTTGTATTTGCTTCCTGTTGTCATAGGAGCAATCATAGGATTCATCGGTGGATTTTTTGGAGTACAAGCAGCATTGAATTACATTCCTTTTGCTATCATTTGCTTGTTTGCCGGTTTGATGATAGGTGCTTTCCCTGCTGTCAACGATGAAATAAAAGGTGAGAAGAAAACACCTCTTAGAATCTCATTGTTGATAATTGGATTCCTAATTCCTATCGTGTTATCAGTCTGTGTGACACTATTGACTGGAAACGGAAATGATGAAACCGCCTTTGCTACAATAGAATGGTGGGAGTATATAGTATTCTTAGTCATAGGATTTGTCGTCGCTATAACTCAAGTAGTCCCTGGACTATCAGCCTCAGCTTTCTTGATGATGATAGGATACTTTAGTGCTTTGATGGGTTCATTCCATCTAAAGTATTGGAAACAAAATCCTAAAATCTTTGGAATATATGCAGCATTGATTGTTGGATTCTTAGTTGGGCTATTCTTAACTTCAAAATTTTTAAATAAATTATTTGAAAAATCTAGAAAAACAACTTTCTTCGCTATTGTAGGTTTGTCTGCTGGAGCAATCGTATCAATCTTCTTCAACAGCGATGTATATGAGGTTTATCAGATTTGGGCTGGTGTAGTAGACAAAAGTACAAATTATCCAAACGCTGTCTCTATGCCTATTGATTTATCCTTAGGAATCGGCTTATTGATTGTTGGATTTGCTATCTCATTTGCTCTTTATATGTATCAAAAGAAACATGACGAGCAGCAAATAAAATTAAAAAGCAAATAAAAGTAAGACTAANNAAAGCAAATAAAAGTAAGACTAAAAAAGAGCCAAATGGCTCTTTTTTATTTTACTTAAATTACTTAACTGCTTCTTTGAGAGTCTTAGAGACACGGAAAGAAACTCTCTTGGATGAAGGAATCTCAATCGCTTCTTGAGTTGCAGGATTAACGCCTTTTCTGGCTTTGGTCTCTTTTACTTCAAAAATTCCAAATCCAGAGACAAGAACCTTATGTTCAGGATCGTTGATAAGTCCATCAGTAATACCGGCAAATACAGCATTAATAGCTGCTTCAGCTTCTTTTTTAGAAAGACGAGCTTTTGAAGCTACATCATCGATTAAATCTTTTGTGACCATTTTCTTTTCACCTCTATTGTTAGAATAGCAATTATTAAAAATAAATGCAAGAAAAATATAGTGGTTATCTATGTTTTTTGCAACTTGTATAACGCTTATAAAAGACTAATTTTCCATTCATTTTTGTCTTTCATTTATTATAATGTTTAACGCTTGATATAAATTTTCGTATAATAAGAGAAAAGAAAGGAGGACTATTATGGCTTCATATACTACAAAACAAAAAAGATTATTATTAGAAGTCCTCAAAAGTAAGAAGAACGAATTCCAATCAGTCAGTGATTTGATAAGTGATTTAGAAAAACTAGACATTCATATCTCATACCCCACGGTATATAGATTCCTAGATAAATTAGCAGAAGAAGGAAAAGTAGCAAGAATATCATCATCTGACGGAAAGAAATCCTTGTTTCGTTATATCGTTTTAGATGAAGTTGGATATTCAAACGGAAGAATGGTCTGTTTGGAGTGTGGAAAGATAATTCCTTTAAAATGCACACAACTAGAAACATTCTATGATCATGTTCAACAAGAACACGGTTGTGAACTGGACTACAAAAGAACTGTTCTTTACTGTACATGTGCTGATTGTTTGGTTAAGAAGAATAATAATTAGTTTGTATTTTTAGAAAAGACTTTCAAAATCTATTCTTGTATAGAATAAATACTTCCTTTTATTTATAATTCTCTTTTGGAAAAAAGAAAGGCTTTAAAATGAAAATCAACCCTGAGGTTTTGAAGGCTATCCAAGAAGGAAAACCTGTTGTCGCTTTAGAATCTACTATCATTTCTCATGGAATGCCATATCCAAGAAATGTCGAATGTGCTTTGGCTGTAGAAAAAATTGTAAGAGATAATGGTGCAGTTCCCGCCACTATAGGAATCATTGAAGGTGAGCCCATCATCGGTATGACACCTGATGAAATCGAAGAATTTGGAAAGAAGAAAGGAATTATCAAAGTCTCTAGAAGAGATATTCCTATCGTCACCGCTATGAAATTATGGGGTGCAACCACCGTTTCTGCTACTATGATTTTTGCAAATTTGGCTGGAATCAATTTCTTTGTCACAGGTGGAATAGGTGGATGTCAAAGAGGTGCAACAAAGACTTTTGATATAAGTGCTGACTTAGATGAATTAGGAAAGACAAATGTCACAGTCATTTGTGCTGGACCTAAAGCTATATTGGACTTGCCTTTAACTTTGGAATATTTGGAAACAAAAGGTGTTCCTGTAATCTCTTATCAAAGCGAAACATTGCCTCGCTTCTATACAAGAACTAGCACATACAAGCCTGATTACAATGCTCAATCACCTTTGGAAATAGCAAAAATAGTAAAGGCTAAGAGAGAATACAAACTAGATGGTGGAGCTTTGATTTGCAATCCTATTCCAGAAGAGTATTCTATGGATGAAAAGATTATAGACAAAGCTATAGATAAGGCTCAACAAGAAATGGAAGCCTTAGGAATCCATGGAAAGGATGAGACTCCTTTCTTGCTCAAGAGAATTGTCGAATTGACTGGTGGTGAATCTTTGGAAGCCAACATTCATTTAGTTTTGAACAACGCTAAGCTCGGTGCTCAAATAGCAGCTGAATATTCAAAGCTTAAGTAATTTCTCATGTCTAACAAGAAACTCATATTGATCGGTGGATCAAATATCGATTATATCGGAGATTCTAGAGATAAACTTATTCCTGGTGTTTCAAACATAGGAACTTTAGCTGTTTCATTCGGTGGAGTCATGAGAAATGTTGCTGAGAACTTAGCTTTCTTAGGAAATTACTGCCCTTTTATAACAGCCATAGGTGAAGATGATTTAGGAATCAAGATGAAGAAAGGTTTAGCAAATTTAGGAATGAATGTATATTGCCCTAAATCTAACTTACCAACTTCTACGTATATAGCTATAAACGATTCAAATCACGATATGGCTTTAGCCTTATGCGATAACAGAATCATCTCCGATTTAAGTCCTGAATACCTAGAATCTTTAAAGCCGATAATAGAAGGATATGAATATATAGCTATAGACACAAATCTAATTCAAGAAACAATAGACTATATATTCAAAACTTTTAAGCATAAGAAGATTTTATGCGAATGCATTTCTCCTGCCAAAGCCCAAAGACTTAAACCATATCTCAATCAAATAACTTTACTAAAAGGAAACTTCCATGAAGGACAATCGTTGTCTGATGGAAATCTAGAAGGAGAAGAATTGATCAAATCTTTATTCAAAAAAGGAATAAAGAATGTGGTAATCACTCATGGACCTCAAGATATTTATATTGGTGAGAACAATAAAGTGATTGAAAGAGTTGAAGTAGAACCAGCAACGAACATAAAGAACACTACCGGCAGTGGAGATTCCTTATTTGCCGGAGTCATTGATAAATTTACTGAAGGATGTTCCTTAAAAGAGGCAGTTGAGTTTGGTCATGAGATGGCGGAGATAACATTAAAGTCAGACAAAGCCACAAATGAAGAGATAAGACTCTTATCGTACCGACATTAAAACACGAGAAAAAAGCCAATTCGTTTGGCTTTTTTCTAAATTTAACATTAAAAATTTGTTGTACAAACTAAACTAAAAGATTAAAACATTTAGCGACTTAGTGAAAGGAAAGATAAGAATAAGATTTGGCGAACAAGGTCAGTATGATCATTCTAACTATATCTATTTCGGACTAAACGGCTAAGAAAAAATTAAAAAGCTGCTCCTACATACATAGGGAGCAGTTTTTAATAGTCAATCGAATTCTGAATATTACAATAGATACTATATCTACTATCTTTTTTAGATTTTATCGACTAGAACTTGTTACATCAATCTGTTTGGAAGATTTGCAAATGTTGAAGCAATGTTTGCAAAATCCAAAGAGACGAGTCTTTCAATAAACTTAATGAATCTTCTCATATCTTACCTCCTCTTCTAGTATTGGCTAGTATTTAACTCTATCCTGTTTTGAAGGTGCTAAAAACTTCTAATAAGTTTTGCCTGAAATATTGGAAGTTTCGGTTATCACTAACTCAGTTAGTGTGTCGTCTTCAAAGCAGGAAAGTCATTATATCATCTTAAAATTAAATGTCAAGCTTTATTTTAAAAGATTTGATTCTATTGATAGTTGAAAAGCAAATTCGTTTCTTTATATTCAAAGTCTTTAAAAAACTTAAAAATCAATTCAACAAAAACACCATCAACTCCTTCATGAATTTATTTAGCATCTCAAAGATATTTCTGCATGGAATAATCTCTATCCCTTTAATTAATAATGTCTTTCTTAAATCATAAACATACTATAAATTATTATTGGATAAAGATATACACTCCTTTCTATTCAGTAAATTTATTTATCTTGTATGTGGTTTTTTACCATATGTTTATTTTTTACTTGAAATAGATTTCATAATGGTTCATAATTGATAAGCTTTAAAAGCATTGGAGCAATACCCAAGCTGGCTCAAGGGGCGTCCCTGCTAAGGACGTAGAGGGAGCAATCCCTGCTAGAGTTCGAATCTCTATTGCTCCGCCATTAGA
>FR878755.1 GCA_000434395.1 Clostridium sp. CAG:568
GACAAAGGTTATCTAATTTTATTTCTAGAATTTACTTTTATTTTTTCTTTTTTAGTTCACATATAGAGCGAAGGAGGTTTTGATGAAATAAAAAAGCTAGCCATAGGCTAGCATAGTTAGCAAATGGTGCCTTCGGCGAGAGTCGAACTCGCACGGGTCTCCCCACAAGATTCTAAGTCTTGCGTGTATACCAGCTTCACCACGAAGGCACGCCCTGGGGTCCCTGAAGGGAGTCGAACCCTTAACTTGGGGTTCGGAACCCCACACTATATCCGTTTAGCTACAGGGACATTGGCGCTCCCGGTGAGATTCGAACTTACGGCCTGCCGCTTAGGAGGCGGCCGCTCTAATCCAACTGAGCTACGGGAGCAACAATTATTATTTTAACAAAAATCTATCGATTGTTAACTATAAATAATTCAGTTTTATATTTCATCTCCTATACCTCATAAAAGAAAGGAGAAATAACAGATGTTTAAAGTTATAAACAAGTTAATTTTAAGTATAGTATCCATAGGATTGTCTTTTAGTTTCTTTAATAAAGATCCTTATTTTAGATTCGGAAAAAATATAGATAATAAAAAAGAATCTTTTCATAATAGATTTAAGCAGGACACAGGAGGAAGGTTATCTTATTCTGATTTTATATCAGATAAAGGCTCTGTTTATTTTAGCTTTTATGATGTTTCATTTGATAATTTCTATTATGATGAATATTTGAATCTAAATTTCCAAGGACTTGATTTTAAAGATAATAATAGCTACGTCAGGTTAAGAACAAGATTTAAAGTTGACAAAAATGAAATATATTGCAGTGACTATACATATAAAGAAAATAGAACTAGTAATTCTTCACCATACATAAATTATATAGTCGATAGAAAAGATAATTTTCTATACATAAAATTTGTATTACAAGAAGTAAAAGACTTTTATAAGAAGAACAAATCATCGATTCCATCGACAGGAAAGAAGGAAGTTAGAGTTGATATTAATTTTCCAAAGACATGTCATATTGCTAATGCTGCGTATTGTGATTCAAAAGAATTTAGAATTAAAGCCGGAGCAAAGACGATTAATTATCATGATGTTTTTGCATATTGGAAAAATTATGAGAGATTTGTAGTTGAAGTTGACAAGATTCACGATACATGGTGGGATTATATGTATCCTTTATATTTGTTGAGAGCAATTACTACAAGTAGATATGGAAGAAAAATAGGACCGATAGGAATTGAAAAATATACAGAACATATTATCACAGGGATTGATGAGAATTTTGGAGATTATTATTACAAACATGAATTAGCTCAAAATGGTAGATTTGTAGATTATCAATTATCTATTAGATTTTTTGATGAAAGGACAAATCTATATGAAGCTGAAAAAGATATAACTGTTAGGTTGATGAGTAAAGATGATATAAGTCCTAGAATAATAATAGATGGAATATCAGCCGATAGTTATACAAAGCCGATACAAGTAAGTTATGATAAAGCAAGAGATTTAAAGATGTTGAAAGATTCCCTATTAGAAAGAATAGAAATATCTGATAATAGTATGGAAGTATTAACTCCTAATATAGAAATAGAAGGCTATAAACCTATGTCTATTGAAGATTATGTCTTAACTATTTCTAGTAAAGATGCTTCAGAGAATTCGACTTTAGTTAAAAAGGTTCTTCAAATCATCGATGATATTCCTCCTGTTATAACATCAAAAGTTGAAAAAATTGAGACGACTATAAATGATAGATTATCAGAGGAATTTATATTATCTAAATTTAGATCAGTAGATGAAATAGATGAGGAATTGAATGTCTATTTAGGAAGAGATGAATATCATGAAAATATGAATTATATGAAAGCTGGAAGATACAATGTCGAAATAAAAGCCAAAGATAAAAGTGAAAATGAAACAGCAATTATTTTTCCTATCACTGTATTTGGATCTGGAAATGAGAATTATATTTTATCCGAAGGAGCTTTAATAGTTTCTACAGATACTATATTAGAACCTGATGAAATTGTAGATAAGCTTATAGAAGCAGGACAAATAGATAAAGTCGAATATAAAGAAGCAAAAATAATTGATGGAAATCCAATCGAAGGGAACAATCAAGTCGGAGAATATACTTTGAAAATAGAAATAGTAATAGATGATAATGAATCTAGATATGTTTATTTAAAAATTAAAGTTGTAGAAGGAAAACTAAATGATATAGACAATAGTACAGATATAGATA
The DNA here is from genome assembly GCA_000434395.1 of Clostridium sp. CAG:568. Lineage (GTDB taxonomy): Bacteria > Bacillota_I > Bacilli_A > RFN20 > CAG-288 > CAG-568. Next base: position 2,246 of record FR878755.1, read on the forward strand.
ACAAAGGCGATAGTAGTGGAAAAGATATAAAATCAGATGAAGAGTCTACTCCCAAATCATTTTGGCAGCATATAGTCGATTTCTTTAAAGCTATAGGGGATTTCTTCAAAAATCTATTTGGAATTAAATAAGCTTATACAAATTGAAAAGTGCTATGGATTGTTGTATTTTATCTAAGCACTGGGCTCATGGCGGAATTGGTATACGCGTTAGATTCAGGGTCTAATAGGATTCGTCCTGTGAGAGTTCAAGTCTCTCTGAGCCCACCATTATTGAAATAACAGCTTTGATTTAAACGTCAAAGCTTTTTATATTTGTGAATAGTTGATATAAAACATACTATTCAATTTTGAATAACAAGCAATAATAATTATTTTAATTTCAAAAAAACATTCTTTGTTCTGTGTCGACTTGATATTTATCTTATTCTTTTATGGATTAAAGAAAACGGAGCAAAGGCAACTTTAGTGTTTGGCTCTAAGATTTAAAGACTTTAATAGGCATTTACATTGGATAATTATGAAATAATAGAAATAGCCTCTAGTGATATTATTTACTTGATTTTTCTTTCATATTTAATTGCTCACGAGCCTGTATTTAGAATTTTCTTAAGATTTTATTATCAATGTGTTATGGATTTAAATGCTTTGCCGAGGGCAAATAGCAAAAGAAATTACAATATCAAGTTTTATTCATATTATGAAATAAACCGATTCAGTGCATTGGTTTTGAACAATTAGTAGTATTTTGTATTCTTATAATAATCCATCGTATGAAAAAGAGTACAAAGAAAATAATAAAGATAACTTCTATAACGTTAGCTGTAGTGATAGGATTGCCTGTTTTGGTAGTTGGTAGTTATGTTGCGTATGTCGTATGTTCTTATCATAGGATAGGAAATCAAGTGTTGGATGTTGATAGGAATTCTAATATCGAAAAAGTCGAAACGGATAAAGAATTGACTGTTTCTACATTTAATGTTGGTTTTGGTGCCTATTCACCTGACTATACATTCTTCATGGATGAAGGATATAACATGGATGGAACTAAGACTGTAGGAACCCATGGAAAAGGTGAATCAAAAGAGGATGTTCAGAAGAATACAGATGGTATTAAGTCTGTAATAATTGATTTAAATAGCGATTTTTATTGTATGCAAGAAGTCGATGTGGATTCAGACAGATCCTACCATATAAATCAAGAGAGTGAATTTGAATCAGTTTTCCAATTTTATGATAAGACATTCGGAATCAACTATGATTCAGCATATCTCTTCTATCCTTTAAATGATCCTATAGGTAAATCCAAATCTGGATTATCTACTATGTCTAAATATCAAATAAATTATAGTGAAAGAGTTGAATATACAGTCTCGACTGAATTCTCTAAATTCTTCGATTTGGATAGGTGCTTTGATGTTAATAGAATCAAGACTGATAATGGTAAAGAATTTGTTTTGATCAATTCTCATATGTCTGCTTATGATGAAGGTGGAAAGATTAGAAATACACAAGTTCAAGAACTCTATTCTTATATTAAAAATGAATATGATAAAGGCAATTATGTCATAGTGGGTGGTGATTTCAATCATGATCTATTGACAAACAATCCTATGTATCCTCAATATACAAGTGAAGACTTTGCATTTAAGAATCAAGTAAACCAACTAAAACCTGATTGGCTGAATCATATGTTTGATGAAGACAAAAAGTCTCCATTTGACGATGGATTTAAAATATATGCTGCCGATAATCTACCCAGTTGTAGAGATGTCGATATAACATGGCAAGAAGGAACTACTTTTGTATCTACTGTCGATGGATTTATAGTCAGTGATAATATCGAAGTAGAAAACATAACAATAACTAAAACCGGAGACACAGGCTTTGCTTATAGCGATCATCAGCCTAGTACATTGACGTTTAAGTTAAAGTAAATAATCTTTAAAAAAATATATTTTTCAAAATTCTTTTAATTATTAGACAAAGTATTCGATTTCTTCTATGTAGTAAGAAGTTTAAAAAGCAAAAATAAAGAATAAAAGTTATGCGCTTTCAAATGATAACTCGGTATGATAAAGCCCATACATTTAATGCTGTAAAGATTGAAGGATAGACTTCGAGTGCAAAAAAGTAGTTAAAATTATGCATAAAAATGGTAAATATATGAAAACCGAGCTTGATAATATAGTAAATGTGATATTTTTAATTCAAGTTATAAATTTTTGAAAGCACTTGCACCGCACTATAATTGTGTGAAGCTTTTTTGTGTAAATATCTCTTGACTTCTTAGCGCTTTCATACTATTATTTCAGCGACATTCAAAGAATGGCAAGAAATCAACTGGTAGATTTCTAGTCATTTCTGCGTATGCTTCTTATTTTTTTGGAATTAAGGGGGAAACTTATGAAAAAGAATTTAATTCCTTTCGTTCTGTCGACACTAGCTGCAGTAACTGTACTTGCTTCTTGTAATGGTGGCAATGGTTCAGGTTTGAAGAAACTTTATGTTTCTACTTACAACAACGCTGATCCTAATATGTCTAACCTTTGGAAGCCTGGATATGATGCAAATGCTGAAAAATTCGGATTTGAATCACACTGGGATGACGCTGCAAACGATGATAACAAGGGTCTTCAAAACTTCAAGGCTGCTGTAACATCTAACTCTTATGATGCTTATGCTTTGAACCTAGTCTCTCAAACAAATGGTGCAAACTATTTGAATGAAATCAAGAAAGTCAATGTTCCTGTTGTCTTCTGGAATCGTGAGCTTGCAAAATCCAATGGAGACATCGATGTTGATTTGATGAAGTCTTATGCAAATGCTTATTATGTTGGAATTGAGTCTGCTGAAGGTGGACGTTATGAAGGTAGAGCTATTGCGGAGCATATTTTAAAGAATGGTGGAGTAACCAAATTTGATCGTAATAGCGATGGAAAAGTTGGTGTCTATGTTGTAAAGGGTGAAGATGGACATGCAGATGCTGAGGCTCGTTGTGTCTGGGCTCCTATTTACTTGGATGCATTTTTGGCTGGAATGACAACCGATGCTGAAATCATGGAAGCCTATAAACCTACTGGAAATCTCACTGGTGTAAATGTACCTGGTGTCACTTTCAAGAAGATTGAAATCATCGGATGCCAAACTGCAAAGAATACTGCAGGTGCAACTTGGGATCCTAATACGGCTGCTACTCAAGTCAACAACGTTTTGACTGGTGACAATGGAACTAAGGTTGATGTTGTTCTTTCCAACAACGATGGTATGGCTGTTCAAATTGCTAAATCAAAGACATTCATCGATTCTAAAGCTTTGATTGCTGGTATCGATGCTTTGCCTGATGCTATTTCACAGCTCAAGACAAATGGTAGCCAATATGTTGCATCTATCAGAAATGATGGTAAGCTCCAATCCAAGGTTGTTCTCCAAGCTTTGAAGAATATGATCGATGGAAAAGACATCACTGCTGATATGGACAAGATTGATGAATTTGATAAGGTTGTTACTACAAAGGCTGAATGGTTGGCTGATGCCAATTCTCTCTGGTATGATTCAGAGCATAAGGCTTTCCGTGTACACCACGTTATCTTGACTCCTTCTAATGTCAACGAATTAGCCTAAGCAAGATAATTTAGAAGATTTTTGTAAAGGGCAAGATAACTTGTATCTTGCCTTTTACACTTTATACATACACAAATAGGAGGGCAGACAAGTGGAAGAGAATAATAATGATTACATTCTTGAACTTCAAAACCTCAGTAAATCTTTTGGCAAGAATCAAGTCTTAAAAGGTGTCAATTTAAAAGTGAGACGTGGTTCTGTAATGGGTTTAATGGGTGAGAATGGTGCAGGAAAATCCACGATGATGAAAGTTATCTTTGGAATTCATCAACGTGATGATGGTCGTATCATTTTCGACGGCAAACCTGTAGAGTTCCATAGTCCGAAAGAGGCTTTGGAAAATGGTATTGCTATGGTCCATCAGGAACTGAATCAATGTCTTGAAATGACAGTTCTTGAAAATATGTATTTAGGTCGTTATCAAACAATGGTTGGTTTGATAGACAATAGACATATGATGGCTGAGGCGACACAGTTCTTTAAAGATATAGGAATTCAGGTCGATCTAAAAGCCAAAATGAAGACTATGTCAGTTGCTCAAAGACAGATGGTTGAGATTGCTAAAGCTGTTTCTTACAATGCAAAAGTCATAGTTTTGGATGAACCTACATCTTCATTAACAGATAATGAGGTTGAAAAGCTGTTTTCAATCATGTCTGATTTGAAGAAAAAAGGAATATCATTCATTTATATTTCACACAAAATGGATGAGGTGTTCCAATGTTGTGATGATGTTTCAGTCTTGCGTGATGGTCAAATGATTTTAACTAAGAAAACCACTGAAACTAATCTAGATGAATTGATTAAGGCAATGGTTGGACGTTCTTTGACTAATCGTTTCCCACCAGTCGACAATCAACCTGGTGAAGATGTTCTCGAAGTGAGAAATTTGAATACAAAATTTGAACCTTTCTTAAGAGATATATCTTTCACTGTTAAAAAAGGTGAGATATTCGGAATCTATGGATTAGTCGGTGCGGGTAGAACTGAACTTCTTGAATCTATCTTTGGAATCAGAACAATTTCAGGTGGTCAAGTAATCTACAAAGGCAAAGTCTTGGATTTCCATTCTGCCAAAGATGCTATTGATGAGAAATTCGCTCTTGTTACAGAGGAAAGAAAGGCTAACGGATTATTTTTGAAGGAAGATATTACTTATAATTCATGTATCAACTCTCTTGATAATTATTTGAAATTTGGCCTTGTTTCATCTAAACAAATGGGCATAGCCGCTAAAAAAGAGGTTATTATAATGCATACAAAATGTATGTCTACCAGTGATGGAATTACTTCTTTGTCTGGCGGTAACCAACAAAAGGTTATTATTGGAAGATGGTTGGAATGTGACCCTGATGTGTTCTTACTAGATGAACCGACTCGTGGTATTGATGTCGGTGCGAAATACGAAATATATCAATTGATTATCAATATGGCAAAACGTGGGAAGACTGTTATCATGGTTTCTTCCGAAATGCCTGAGATTCTCGGTGTCACTAATCGTATAGCTGTCATGTCAAATCATAGACTTGCTGGTATTGTCAATACTAAAGAGACAAATCAGGAAGAGCTCTTAAGACTTTGTGCCAAATACATGTAAAGGAGAAAAGTATGGAACTAGAGTTAATAGTTGGTGCCTCTACAGAAGAACAAAATCAATTTTGTAGAGACATGGCAACTCGTCAAGCTAAACTTGAAGAGCTTCGTTCTACCGGTGTTAATAAAATTGAATCTCTTAAGAACGAAAACTTCAAGGTTAGAAAGAATAAAGAGTTGTCTAAAGAAGAAAAAGATGGAATTATTGAAGCTAATAGGACTTTGATAGAAGAGGCAAGGCAAGATTCATTAAGTCACAAAGAAGAAATTTCTACTTTGGAAAAAGAATCTATTGCTATTACAAAAACATTCTATAAGAAAGTCTCTCCTGTTGCAAAAGCTGAATGGAAGAGCAAGAAAGACGATTTTAAGAAAAAGCATAAGGAAGCTGTTGAAAAGATTAACAGTGAGCATGAAGCTAGATTGAAAGAAATCGAGGCATCCAAGCCTACCGATAAAAATGATAAGGATGCAGAACTTGCTTATAACAATAAGATGAAGATTGAGACTTCAAACTATAAGCAGCTTGCATTCGAGGAAAAGACAGCTTATAAGAATGCAATTCAAAAGATCAAGAATGAATCACACACTCACTTCTTACAAGAGTATAACTTGTTGGGATCGTTGAGAAATGGTAAGCATTCAATTGAGGAAATCTTACAAGCCAAATTTGAAGACTATGTATATAGATTTGAATTGAAGGACTTCTTCATCAAGAATGGTCTTTATCTAACGTTGCTTCTCTTCATGATTGTTTGTGTATGTATTACTCCTTCAGTCTTGAGTATCAACTCAATAATGATGATCACCCAGAACTTCTCCTATAAGATTTTCTATGCATTGGGTGTTGCAGGATTGATCTTGCTCGGTGGTACTGATTTGTCAGTTGGTCGTATGGTTACTTTAGGAACATTGATCACTTGTATGTCCCTAAACCCTGACACTACAGTTTCATTCTTCGGAATACGTCTAGCTGATATGTATTCTACTCTTGGTGTTGCGGGAACTGCTATTATTGCATTGATACTCTCAATCTTGATGTGTACATTGTTCTCAGCAGTTGCTGGATTCTTCTCCGCAAAGTTCAAGATTCATCCGTTCATCTCTACACTTGCTACATCATTGACTATTTGGGGATTATGTGCAGTCGGAACTAACACTATTAAGACTGGTGGTATTTCTACTGATGCTTCAAAGATTGGCGGATTCGTCGGATCTTCCGGAACTGGAACTAGCTACTTCGTCGGATTCCCAATTACAATCATTTATGCAGTAGTCATCATTGCAATTGTATCCTTGATTTGGAACAAGACTAAGTTTGGTAAATATTTGTATGCTGTTGGTGGAAACCCTGAAGCTGCATCAGTCTCTGGTATTTCTGTATTCTGGGTAACAATGGGTGCCTTCATTATGGCTGGTGTTCTTTATGGTATGGGTGGATTCGTCACTGGTTTGATTGGTGGTTCATCTGATTCAGCTTATGGACAAGGTTGGGAAATGGAAGCTATCGCTGCTTGTGTCGTCGGTGGTATTTCATTCCTCGGAGGTATTGGTAAAGTCTCCGGTGCTGTCATTGGATGTTTGATATTTGAAATGTTGAAGTTCTTCTTGAATCGTATCTTAACAACATATCAGGTTCCTAATGCTACTGATATTTCAAATATTTTCATCGGTATCATCATTCTCGTCGCAGTCGTCTTCGACTCATTGAAGTATTTGAAGAAGAAGTAATCTAATAAAATAGATTGCAAAGTAAAAGCCACATCGATTCAAACGGTGTGGCTTTTCTAATACAATTTATTTTTTAAGAAGCAAATAGATTATTATTGCTCGATAATCTTTTTACAGAAGTTGATACAAGCTGCTAAGCCATTAGGGGTTGTGTTTTTGTCCACGAGAACTAATGGCTTTTTATATCCTATTAGAGCTATTCCACCAGAGACAATTTTTCTATCGATTGAATAATTGAACGAATTAATTACTCCTCTAATCATTGCTCCGCCGATTCTATATCCAATATTGGAATCAATTCCTTTTTTGATGTAATTGTTATAGATAGTAATTCCTTGATTGATTCCAGAGATTGTGGCTTGAATTAAATCAGGTCTTCCTAATAAAATATCAGCATCAGCTTCAAGGAATTTGTCTGTTGTTAATTCGCCATCGTATGAGTCATCTTCTTTGAAAAAATTAATTATTTCTTCATCCTCTTTTTTGATACTTAATTTATCTGCGATTAAATATTTAAATGTAGGGTCTTCAACTCCAAATTTTGAAGTGACAATAGGTTTTAATTGACTTAAATATGATTTCCAATCATCCAAACTTGGATTTGGATTAAATCCTAAGTCAGCAATAAATGTTTTCTTACCGGAATATGCATTTGCATAATTGGCAGTAAAGAATCCATTTTTTATTTCATTAGAAGGAATGCTTTTTTTAACTTCCTCATAATTTCTAAAGGCGACAATTCCATCTATTTTTTTGCTTTCATCTTTTAAAAGCTCTAGTGTTATATCTAAGGATGTTGACTCGCTTTTAATTATTTCTATCTTTTTATAATTTGTTAAAGTGAGTAGATTTTTAGGCTCACCAAATGCGAATAAACTATCATCTTTATTCTTCGACAAAAATATTTTTGTACCTTGTGCTAAGTTATCTATTTCCTCTTTTGAAATGTTAGAAAAATCTATAAGAATATTTGCCATAATTTCTCCATGTTTTTAATTGCTTTTTTGTATTAAAAACTACTCTATTATTTTAAACTTTTAAGCATTATATATATATGGTTTTGATATATAATATTTATTGCAAAGAAGTGAATAATAATATGAAAAATAGTTATAAATTTTTATTCGGGTTTACATTAGCTTCTACTTTATTTTTATCTTCGTGTCAGCAAAATAACAAGCCTGATTATAACGTTGTAGTCGATTCTAATCAGATTCACTTAAAAGTAACTTTGGATGACAGCTTTAAAAAAGAATATCAAAGTGGGGAGACTCTTAATCTCGACGGATTACATGCTTATTTTAATGATCAAGAATTGAGCATTAATGAAACTTTTTATATAACTAACAGTCAATCTTTTCCTAAAGAATCAAAGATAGATTTAACTAAAGCGAAACTGACTACTGACAATGCTGAAGCTACTAAATCATTCTTTGTTTATCACGAAGAAGACGATATTGTCTATGTCAGCGATTCAATTGTATTGCAAGTCAAGAATCCTAATGGTGGACATACTTGGATCTACTATACTGTCTTTGGTGTCGTGTTAGTTGTTTTAGCTCTTTGGCAAGGATTGAAAATTAAATCTAAAAACGATAAAGAAAAAGCTGATAAGGAAAATAAGAAAAAACATAAAAAGAATGAAGGAAATATAGAAGAAGTAAAAACTGACAAGACTCCTTCGGATTCAAACGAGAAAAAATAATTACTGTTAGGATTTTGCTTTGTTATTTTATAATTTATTAACTCAACTATTGGCTGATAGTTGAATATTTATCATATTTATTGATAGATTATTGAAACATAATTAAAATATATAAGCTTTGGAGGATTTTTTGCATGGCATTTATTGAAATAAGAGGCCTTAAAGCTGAAGTTGATGGATTGGAGATTCTCCGCGGAATAGACTTAGATATTGAAAAAGGTGATGTCTTTGGTCTATTAGGCCCTAATGGACATGGTAAATCCACACTTTTGACTTGTTTGATGGGTAATCCACATTATCAAATAACAGAGGGATCTATTAGGATTGATGGAGAAGAAATCGTAGGAAAGACACCTGATGAGATTTCAAAGATGGGTGTTTTCTATTGCTTCCAAAATCCACCTGAGATTCAAGGCGTTGTATCGATGGATTTTTATAAAGCAGCTATCAACGCTCATAGAGAAAAGCCTATAGGTTTATTTGAATATTACAAATCATTGGAACAGGCTTATAAGGATGTCGGTCTTCCTTCAGATATGAAAGAAAGACATCTTAATGATGGGTTCTCTGGTGGAGAAAAGAAACGTAATGAAATACTTCAAATGCTTCTTTTGAAACCCAAGATTTGTATGCTTGATGAAATTGACTCCGGTCTTGATGTCGATGCTATTAAGACTGTAGGTGAGAACATAAATAAACTCGAAAAAGAAGGAACTACTTTCATTATTGTTTCTCATTACGCTAGATTGTTCGATGAGATAAATCCAACTAAATCAGCAGTTATTATAAATGGAAAAGTCGGATTGACTGGTGGACCTGATTTAATAAAGAGAGTAGATACAGAAGGTTATACATTCTTGAAGAGTGAGTATGGAATCGATATAACTAAGACAGAAGAAAAAGCTCCAAATATGTTGGGCGAGTGTTTTGTCGCTAACGAGGCTAAGAATAAGTAATGACTGGATTAAGAGATTATTATGAGCCTGACTGTGATGTCATAGATTTGTCTTCTACTTTGAAAGAAGGAGAAGAAAAAATCATAGATATCGTCAATTTAAAAAGAAACAAGCCTTTAAAAATAATAGGAAAGATTATTTTGAAAGATAGAGCTAAGTTGACAATTGTCGAAGTCGATTTCGCTAAGTTTGATGTCGATTTTCTTTTAGATGTAGAATGCATTGGATATAAGTCTGAATTCAGGTATCATCTCTCTTCTTTGAATAGAGATGATGAAAAGAAGATATATAAAGCTAATGTCGTTCATAAAGGTAAGGAATCATTTTCTAGAACTTCGATGTTTGGAGTTTGTGAAGGCTCTTCTAAGATGCAGTTCTTAGGAGCTTCAGATATTAGAAAAGGAGCAGCTAAGACTAACACTCGTCAAGAAGCAAAGATTGTTAATTTATCTGGTAAAGCAAGATGTGTTGCTTCACCTGCACTTTTGATTTCGGAAGAGGATGTCTTTGCATCTCATGGAGCATCGATGGGATCAGTTCCAGATAACGATATCTTTTATTTAATGTCTAGAGGAATAGATAGACCTACAGCTAATAAGTTGATCATGGTTGGATATTTGAAGCCTATCGCTTTGAAGATTAAAGATGAGAAGATTAAAGAAGAAGCATTGGATTTGCTAGGGAAAGAAATATGACGAAGTCTATATCACAAGAAGAGATAGAGAAAATCAGAAATGATTTTCCTATGCTAAGAAATGTTAAAGAGATGCAAAATCATAGATTTTGCTATCTCGATAATGGTGCTACAACATTTAAACCTGACTGTGTTATTAAAGCTAGCAACTCATATTATGAAACTTGGAATGCTAATACACATCGCGGAGATTATGACATTGCTCATCTAGCTGACAAACGATATTGGCAAGCTAGAGAAAGAGTAGCCAAATTCATAAATTCAAATCCTGAGGAAATTGTCTTTACTGCCGGAAATACAGAAGGAATGAATATCGTTGCATATGGAATTTGTTCTATATTAAGCCCTGGTGATGAAATAGTTATTTCAACTGCTGAGCATGCATCGAATGTTTTGCCTTGGTTTAATTGGGCAAAGAATTTTAATTTGGTAGTCAAGTTTGCTCCTCTAGACGAAGAGGGGAAAGTGACTGTCGATACATTAAAAACGGTTATGTCAGATAAGACCAAAGTGGTTTCGTTGGCTCATGTATCGAACGTTCTAGGAAATGTTATCGACGCTAAAGCTATAGCTAAATTAGTCCATGATAATGGAGCTTATTTTGTTTTGGATGGTGCTCAATCCATACCTCACAAAAAAATAGATGTCAAAGATTTAGACTGTGATGCATTAATCTTTTCTGGCCATAAAATGTTAGGACCTAATGGAATCGGTGTTTTATATGGAAAGAAGAAGTTGTTGAATTCTATTCCTCCTTTGCTTAGCGGTGGAGGGATGAACGCAACTTTTGATACTAAGTGCATGGTCAGTTATGAGGAAATTCCTTTTAAGTTTGAAGCAGGAACTCAAAATGTTCCTGGGGCTTGTGGTTTAGCTAAAGCTATGGATTATCTTGATTCTATTGGAATGGATAGAATAGATTCTTATGAATATGAATTGAAACAAATAGCATTGGACAAGCTTAAAGAAGCTAAGGATATAGAGATATATAATCCAAAATCCAAATCCGGAATTATAGACTTCAATAGAAGAGGAGTTTTCTCCCAGGATGAGGGAACTCTTTTGAATAGTCTTGGTATCTGTGTTAGAAGTGGATTCCATTGTGCAAAGATATTGACTGATTATCTTCCTAAAACTGGTACTGTCAGAGCTTCATTTTATATCTATAATAACGAAGCTGATGTCGATCAGTTCGTCGATAGTCTATTGAAAGGAGGAGATATATTAGATGCCTATTTCAATTGATTCAATGATGATGCGAGAAATGATGATGGATCATTACGATAACCCTAGAAATAAGGAAGAAGTAAAAGATCCTAGATATAAATCTATCAGGATGAATTCATCTTCTTGTATCGATGATATAACAGTTCAAGTCTTGTTGGATAAAGATGTCATCGAGGATGTTAAATGGTTTGGAACTGCTTGTGTCATATCTACAGCAGCTACTTCCGTAATGTCTGAATTAGTTAAAGGAAAGACGCTAAAAGAAGCTGCCGATCTTATGGATAACTATATGAAGATGCTTGAAGGTCAGCCTTATGATCAAGATAAGCTACAAGAAGCTATAATCTTCCAAAATGTTGGAAGACAAGCTTCTAGAATAGGATGTGCGACCATCGGTTGGAGAGGTTTGTTTCAAGCGGTGGTGAAAGAAGATGAGAAGGAGGGGGATAAATAGACTATGCCAGATAAAAATAGTCATGCAAAGTTTGATCCTACAGAAGGAAATGAAGAAAGACGTAAGGAATATGAATTCCATGACGATGTCATTCCTATAGTTGAAACACCTAAAGGAATCAATGAGGATATCGTAAGACAAATATCTCAATTGAAAGGAGAACCTGAATGGATGCTCCAATTGAGGTTGAAAGGCTATAAGAACTTTGCTGAAAGACCTCAGCCTTCCTTCGGACCTAATCTCGATTTCATCAAGTTCCAAGACTATAGATACTTTACTCGTTACACTAAGGGTGTATCTAAGAGTTGGGATGATGTTCCTGAAACAATCAAGAATACTTTTAAAAAGTTGGGAATTCCAGAACAAGAGCAAAAATACTTAGCAGGAGTTAATACTCAATATGAATCTGAATCTGTCTATTCTTCCATGCTTAAAGAGGTCGACGAGAAAGGTGTAATCTTCTGTGACACCGATACTGCTTTGAAAAAATATCCTGAATTAGTAAAAAAGTATTTTGGAACAGTCGTTCCTTTCAACGACAACAAGTATGCCGCTTTGAATACGGCTGTTTGGTCGGGTGGAATATTTATTTATGTACCTAAAGGTGTTCATGTAGACAAACCTCTTCAATCTTATTTTAGAATCAATAATGCTTTGTCTGGCCAGTTTGAAAGATCTTTGATCGTTGTCGATGACGATGCTTCTCTCCATTTTGTCGAAGGATGTACAGCACCTGTTTATTCCCAGGATTCATTACATGCTGCTGTGGTTGAAATCGTCGTTGGAAAACGTGCAAAATGCCGTTATACTACTATTCAAAATTGGTCTACCAATGTTGTAAATCTAGTCACCCAAAGAGCTGTTGTTGAAGAAGATGGCCTCATGGAATGGATCGATGGAAACATCGGATCAGGAAGAAACATGAAGTATCCTTGCTGTATTTTAAAAGGCGATAGAGCTAAAGGTTCTTGTATATCTATCGCCGTAGGTGCTAAGAATCAATATCAGGACAACGGAGCTAAGATGATCCATATCGGAAAATACACATCTTCTACTACAATTTCAAAGTCTGTTGTCAAAGAAGGTGGAAAAGCTAATTTCCGTGGCTTGATAAAGATCATGCCTCAAGCATATGGTGCTAGATCACACGAGGAATGTGACACTTTGATTTTGGATGACTCCTCAGCTTCGGATACTATTCCAGATAATATATGTATGAATGATTCTGCTTATATTGAACACGAAGCGACAGTGAGTAAGATCAATGAGACTGAGTTGTTCTATCTCATGTCTAGAGGATTGTCTCAATCAGAAGCTACTAAGACTATTGTTATGGGATTTATAGAGCCTTTTGCTAAAGAATTACCTTTGGAATATTCAGTTGAGCTAAGCCATTTGATTTCATTGGATATGACCAAAGCAGGGAGTGTTGGATAAACTATGATTACAAATTTTGATTATGATGCTATTGTAGTCGGAGCTGGACATGCTGGAACAGAAGCTGCCCATGCTTTGGCAACTTTAGGCAAAAATACATTGATGCTTTGTCTAAACAAAAAAGTAATGGCGAATCTTCCATGCAATCCATCAATAGGTGGATCAGCTAAAGGAATTGTTGTTAGAGAGATAGATGCTTTAGGTGGAATAGAAGGAAAGTTAGCTGATAAAACTGCCCTTCAAATGAAGGTTTTGAACATGTCTAAGGGTCCTGGAGTTAGATCCTTAAGAGCTCAAGAAGATAAAGTCGATTATCCTAAAGCTGTTTTGGCCTATATGGAGCAGGTGAAGAACTTAACTATCAAAGAGGGAATGGCTGTCGATTTGATAGTCGATGATGATAAATCCATAAGAGGGGTAGTCATGGAAGATGGAAGTAGAATAACTTCTAAGGTTGTCGTTTTGACTACAGGAACTCATATGGAGTCTTTGATATTGAGAGGACATGTAGTCAAAGAAGGTGGACCTGATGGTGAGAAAGCTTCTCATGGATTATCTCAAGCTTTGAAGAACTTGGGAATCGAATTGCTGAGATTGAAGACAGGAACTCCTCCTAGAATAAAAAGAGACTCAATTGATTTCTCTAAACTAGAGCCTCAGCCTGGAACACCTGGACAATGGGCATTCTCGTATGACACCAATGAGTTCTTACCCGTCGAGAAGATGATTATGTGTTATTTGACATATACGACTCCTGAAACTCATAAGATTATCTTAGATCACCTCAAAGACTCTGCCATGTATGGAGGAGTAGTAAAAGGTGTCGGACCTAGATACTGCCCATCTATAGAAGACAAAGTTGTTAGGTTCAAAGATCATCCAAGACATATGCTTTTTGTCGAACCTGAATCTATTCATACTGATTCGATTTATCTACAGGGATTTTCAACTTCAATGCCTGTTGAATTACAAGGCCCTATGGTGCATTCACTTCCTGGATTTGAACATGCGGAGTTTTTGAAGTATGCTTATGCTATCGAATATGATGCGATTCAGCCACTTCAAGTTCAAAGAAATTTGATGATTAGAAATCATCCAGGTTTATTTATCGCAGGTCAAATATTGGGAACATCTGGATATGAGGAAGCAGCTGGAGCTGGACTTTTAGCTGGAATTAATGCTTCTTTATATATAGATAACAAGCCTTGGTTCACCCTCAGGAGAGATCAAGCTTATCTCGGTGTTATGATCGATGACTTGGTTACAAAAGGAACTAAAGAACCTTATAGACTTCTTTCATCAAGAAGCGAATATAGATTGATTACAAGATCTGATAATGCTGATGAAAGATTGATTAAAATTGGATACGATTTAGGACTTAATTCCAAAGACAGATACGATAAGTATCTTAAAAGAATGGATGAATTAAAAGTCGCTGAGCATGCACTTGATACAATTTATGTTGGCTTGAATGAAAAGACGCCTAAGTATTTAGAATCAGTTGGTGAGACTAAGCCTATCGGATCTACATCTTATAAGGAATTATTGAAAAGACCTAAGGTCACATATGAGGGGCTTCAGCAATGTGAACCTAAGCTTCCAGTCTTATCTAGTGATTTAGGTGTTAAGATAGAGACTAATGTCAAGTATAAAGGCTATATCGATTTGGAAGAGAAGGATGTTGAGAAGATGCAAGCTATGGAAAGCTTGATTCTTCCTCAAGATTTGGATTATTCTAAAGTTGAAGGTATTTCTTTGGAAGCTAGAGAAAAGTTGAATAAGATCAA
Source organism: Clostridium sp. CAG:568 (assembly GCA_000434395.1). Taxonomy (GTDB): domain Bacteria; phylum Bacillota_I; class Bacilli_A; order RFN20; family CAG-288; genus CAG-568. The sequence continues at coordinate 17,453 of FR878755.1, forward strand.
GCCTAAGACTATAGGCGAGGCTTCTAGAATAACCAATGTTCATCCAGCTGATATCGATAGATTGCTTTTCTTGATTAGAAAGAAATAGGAGAAACCGATATGACTCTATTTACTATAAAGAAAGCTTTTCATGAAATGAAAAACATGGGCCTTAAGAAGTTTCTTAAAACTTTTAAGTTCCAAGTCTCATATCACAATAAAAAGAAGAACAACAAATATTTGAAGAAGATTTATAAAGAGTATTATCCATATGTATCAAAGACTTATGGCGGAAAGAATAGAGAATATCCATCTCTTACAAAAGAAGAAAAGAATATGTTCTTCTTTTGGTGGGATGGAATCGATAGTCTTCCAAATAAAGCTAAGAGAAACTTAGAAAGGATGAAAGAACTCTATGGAGATACTTTCAATATCGTTTTCATAGATAAGCATAATTTTAAAGAAATTTCTGGAATGAAGCAGATATTCATAGATGCATTTATGAAAAATCATATCTCCATACAAACATTTTCTGATATTCTTAGATTCAGTCTTATATATAAAAAAGGCGGAATATGGGTAGATTCGACGATATTTTTTACATCGAAGATAGATCTTGAATCGCAACTGGAGAAACAATCTATCTTATCTTTGGGAAATCAGGGGATGAAAGGCTGGTTCGAATTGAATGGTGAGCATTGCACTTGGAGCGATTTCTTTATAGGTGGAAGACGTAATTCTTTGATTTGTGAAGCCATGCTTGATTTATACGAGAAATATCTATCTAAACATAAAGATATTCTCATATACTTCTTAATCGATGATTTCTTGATGCTTTTGAAATTGGCTGATGTAGAGGATGGAGCTCTTAAAAGATTATCTATTTATGAATCTAGTCCATTCTATATAGCTGATCATTTTAAAGATGAGTTGTCTAAAAATAATCTGGATATGATTTATAGTGTTCCTCAAAAGATTGACAGACGTGAAAACTATGATAATGATAATCCTAATTCAATCTATAACTTAGTAGTTCTAAACGGATTGAGTTATGAGGATGCCAAAAAGCATTGTTCTATGTAGTTTTACCAAGAATCAATGCTGTTTTCTCTATTCTAACACTTGAAATTTATATACTTAGTTTATAAAATATCTTTTGCCTTTGGGAATTAGCCAAGTGGTAAGGCTCTGGTCTCTGAAACCAGCATGCAGTGGTTCGAACCCACTATTCCCAGCCAATAGATATCAATTCCGGCGATTTGCCGGATTTTTATTTATAAAATATGTTGAAAAGAGAAAGAGAAAGTTAAATAATTTTAGCTTGGTTAGGTGGTACATATGAATAGAAGCAAAATAATTGAATTATTGAATATTCGTGATATGGATGAAGATGAATTGAGAGCTAAGTCGAATTGTTCTTTAGATGAGATTAAAAAATTCTTAAATATACTAGTTTTTGAAGGCCGGATAATCAGACTTGGAGATGGTAAATATTCATTGACTGGATCTAGAATTGTTCTTTCATATGTTAAAAATAGATTTAAAGATTATGCTTACGTCACACCATTGAAGAAAGATATGCGTGATATAAGACTGGTAGGACAAGACGCAACTAAATTATTAAAAGGAGATTGTGTCTTTGTAAGAATTGATGATGATCTTTATGAGAATAATGGTGAAGGTTCATTGATTCAAATAGTAAGACCGGTATCTTTTATTGAGGGCATTATATCTAAGGATGATGAAGGATTCTTTATCAATTCTTTTAAGAACATCGATAGTGAAGTTAGATTCGATGTCAAAAGGACATCTATAGAATTGATAGAAGGTCAATTAGTTAGGGCGGAAATAATTGATAGAAGAGATTATATATGTGATGTAGAAGTTACTAAAGTGATATCTAAGCCAGGCGATAGAATGTTCGATTTGATGAATGCTATAGTTGAAAAAGGCGGGACATTGACATACCCTAAAGATGTTGATGAACAAGCTATAAATTTAACTACCAACTTTACTGATACAGCTAAAGATAGACATGATTTAACCAATGAATTTATGGTGACCATAGATGGTGCATCCACTAAAGATTTCGATGACGGACTATCTATAAGAAAGACTGATTATGGTTATGATGTGGGAGTTCATATTGCAGATGTTGCAAGTTACGTTAAAGAAGGAACTCCGTTGGACTATGAGGCTAGATTGAGAGCTACATCTATGTATTTCCCAGAGACTGAAATATCGATGTTACCAACGATTCTATCCGATGATGTCTGCTCATTGAATCCAAATGTCGATAAATTGACTATAACATGTCTCTTACATTTAGACCATGATGGAATTTATAAATCTAGTGAAGTCTTTTTGTCTAAAGTCAAATCCAAAGCAAGACTCACTTATGATCAAGTCGACGAATATATAAAAGGAAAGGAAGATGAGTTTGATGGTGACCTTAAATATAATGTCGACTTGTTGTTGGAATGCTCTAGAAAAATATTGAAGAGAAAAAAGGAAAAAGGCCAGCTTGTTTTTGGAAGAAACTATCCTGAATTCACATTAGATAAGGATGGAAATCCAGATACAGTTAAACCCAGACATGAATCTGAAGCTGAGAACTTAGTAGAAGTTTTTATGATTTTAGCTAATGATGAAGTCGGAAAGCTTTTAAATGACAAAGCAGTTCCTGCTTTGTTTAGGACTGAGGATGCACCTAGGTTTGATGATATGTGTCTAATTAGAGATTTCTTAGATAGATTTGGAATAGATCCTGATTTATTTCCTAAGATTATTACATCTGAAAACTTAGCCAAATACTTTGAATCGATTCCTAAATGGGCTGAAGTAATAGGAAAGTTATGTACATTAAAGATGATGAATCCTGTAGTCTATAGTAGATCGCCTGGACTTCATTTTGGATTGAATTGTAATCATTATGTTTATTTCACTTCTCCTATAAGAAGATATCCAGACCTTTTAACTCACAGATTGCTTCACGATTTCTTATTAGACAATAATGATGAAGCGGATAGAAAAGCAGTAGGAGATTATTTAGATAATCTCCCTGACTTATTATCGCAAGAAGAAAAACTTGCTAAGCAAATCATGAATAATGCTCATGATATGGAATGTGAAAGATTCATGTCTTCAAGAATGTATGACGTTATGGAAGGCGAAGTTAGAAACTTCATAGGATCGGGAATTAAAGTTTCTTTAACTAATGGAATAACTGGTCTGTTGCCATATGATCATATCGATAATGATTATTATAAGAATCAAAGAATGTGTTTTTCAGTTTATGGTAGAAACACTGAAAGAGAAATAGTGTTGGGTGATGTGTTGAAAGTAGCTGTTGTAGATATAATTCCAGATACTCATACTTTGATATTAGGTACAGAAGAATATTTAGATGAATCTGGTGATGATATCGACGAAAACACACTCCAAAATATGAAGAAAAACGGAGTTGTTATTAGATAAATAATAAGAAGTTGTTAATTCAATAATTCTTTTATTTTCCTTTTTATATAAAACCTTAAAGGTTCATCCATAATATACAAATAAGTTCCTTTTTGACCTCTGGTCATCAAGACTTTATATGTGTTTCTAATAAGTCTGTCTATTATTATTTTATCATTAGGATCTATCCTTTGTTTGTGAGGTCTTTTAAATTCTCCAGATTTCTCTGGATGCTTTGTATAGTCGGTTTGTATTAGGCCATCCCTATAAATGAAATCATCACCGATGATTAATCCGACATAATCAAAATCCATTCCCTGAGATGTATGGATACATCCTACTTCATCGATTGATGTGGGATCGACTGCAAATTTTTTATCTTTATTCCAAATGGCGTGAAAATCGCCTATGTTTATATCTTTCTCATCGTCGGACAAATCGCTTAATTTGCTTTTTGGCATTCCCATTGTTTTCCAAGGGAAAACATCGCCTGATAACATCCTAGAATGCTTGTTTCCTGTTTTGTTCTTTTCAATTATGACATCTCGCATTTTGCATAAGTCATCGAAAACTTTAATGTCGTAATCAACCTTCTCACCAGATTTAATAAAAGGCTTGTTGTATAGAATGGATTCTAGCCAAGCTATGTATTCATCGCTGCCGTTGCATCTGAATTGAGACCTTAAGGTGTATTTAGAATTGTCATCTACAATTGCGTGTTCGGCTTTTGCAGCTGCTTTAATATTTTCGATTGTTCCATAATCCTTGATGTCGATGCTTTGATTCTCATCGATGAAAAAAACACTGTTCTTAGCTGCGTGAATAATCTCTTGGATTTGATTGTTTCCATAGAACATATATGACTGTTTTGTTTGCTTAGTGAGACGATGGGCCTCGTCGACTATTAAACAATCAAATTCGTTGAGATTTGAATCATTATAGAATTGACCTGATCCTAAAAACAAAGATCTTAACTTCTGATAATCTGGAATATCTTTCGTTAATTTCTTTTCATATGCTTCTTTTATATAGCTTGACTTAGCTACATAGAATGTATTTATTCCTTTGTTCACAAAGGCAGATAATAATTGCAATGAAATTAATGTTTTTCCAGTTCCCATTCCACCTTTTACTATGTATACATGTTTATAAGGTGATGATAAGTTGGCTATTATATTTTTATATAGGTTTGAATATACGATTCTTTGATCATCAATTAATTCGAATTCTTTATTTCCCTCAAGGATTTTAGCTAATGAATCCGATAAATTCTTTGAAGGCTTTATCTTTCCATCAGAGATTTCAAAGAGGATATTATTTTTTGATGGCTTTTTGATATATTTTCCAACAAACTCTGCCAACTTAAAATAATCGTTCATTATATAAGGATATGCTTTTTCAATTCCTTCTTTATAAATAGGATTATCTAATTCTTCTTTATAACATTCTCTATAGTTATGTAAAAAAGCACATGCATGAATCTCAACATTATTTTGCTCTACAAATTCATTAAAGTTTGATATTGTCGATTTGTACGAATATGCTTGCCATGATGGATGTACTTCTTCTGTGTTTCGACCATAATAATCAACGGTTACAATATCGGGCATATCAGTATGCTTTACTTTTTCCCATTGTTTTAGTTCGACAATTATTGCATGATCTTTATTTTTATCATCGGCACCAGCTATGATGAAATCTATTCTTTTACAAGTTAATGGGATTCTCATCTCTAGAGCTACTTCTGCATCTAATGGAATGTCTTGGTTGAATTTTAATGCCGTAGCAATTGCGGGTAAAGAATTATGAAATGCTCGCAATTGACTTGGACCAAAGTTCATATTTGTTTGAGCTTTAATTTTATTTTCGATTTGATCACTATCAATATCCTCATAGAATCCTTTTAGCGTTGAACTATATGTTCTCATATTTCTTTAGCTCCTTTGTGAATAATATTACGTCTTTTCTCAATCATCAAAACTGGTAATTATTATTTAGTCTATAAAACGAATGTTTTTCTTTGTTAAAATACATCTGGTGATATAAATGAGAAAAGATAGAATTGATCTTTGCTTAGTTGATATGCAGGGAAGATTATTTGAAAATTCAAGAAAATATAATTTTGATAGTGAGATTTTTATTGAAGTTTTTATGAATTCTGATATAGCTAAAGATTTGGACTCTAAAATAAGTATTAAAAAACTAGCAAATGATAAGATAATCATGAAGAAATTCTTGGAAAGTAGTAAAAAGAAGCTAAGCACTATAGGGAATAGTTTTGATGAAGAAATCTTATATTGGATCGGTTATGTATATAGATATTGGAATATTTTAACTGGTGAATCTAGCAAAGATATTTATAAGAAAGCTCCAGTAAGACTTATGGAAGAAAAATATGATGAATATCATCTTGTGGATATAGAAGACGTAATTGACATTTTAAGAAAGTAATATTTTTGTGATGATTAGAGCAACTATAAAATCCACTGTTTTATCAAATTCAAAAATTAATTATTTATTGTATCTAAGACTTGTTTATGTCTGATATGTTGTGTGTCCATAATCTGTTTAAGTTTATGGATACGTAAAAAAAAGGAGATAAAACTCAATATTTTGAGTATTATGCGTTTTGATAGTTCTAAACATTCGATTTTGTGGTATAAAAAGTAGCAAATTTTCATAATAAAGGTGGTAATAGCATGTGTACAGAGGATATTATTCAATTTGAAATAGATAAATTCTTGGAAAAGAAAGAAATTAGTGTTCCCAAAAAGAAGAATGATTTCATTGATTATAGAAGTGAAGATTCAACGCAAGGCGTCCCACCTCATTTATGTGTCAGATTTTCAACCCCTGAAATCGATGCAATAAATAAGAATTATCCTGCTCAAGATAAAAAGGTTATTGGAAAGTTTAGATTTAGATATTTCTGTCTTTTCGAGCTTTACACATTTGATACACATGACGAGCAGTCCCATGAAGGATACACGATAGATTTAACCTTCCCTATTCCTGATGAGGATGATGCATTAACACCTATTAGAACTGAAGCATTTAATAGGATTAAAAAAGTATTCGTTGATAGACCCTGGGCAAGACCATATAGTGGAGCAAATTGGCATCATCTTAGAGTATTCGAAGTTTCAGAGAAATCGATGAAAGAAGATCCTAGAGGTTTCGAAGTAGCCTTAAGAGAATTCTTGGATAAAGGAATCCAAACAGCAATCGATTTGTCAAAGAAGTTAAATTGATTAGACAAGACCTTCTGGGGAAGGTCTTTTTCTTTATTCTTTTCATGAGAAAGTTAATTAATTATAACAACCTAAATAGAAAAACACTTTTATCATATACAATTGAATTTTGATAAGAGGTTGAACATATGAATAACGATGCCGATATAAAGATGAGTTGGTTGGATAGGAAAAAAGAAGAATACAAGGAAGACTTTAAGCAAACATTTTTAAGTTTACCTCCTAAGAAAGTTGCGATGAACTTGATTCTGATATTTTTAGGAAGTGTATTGCTAGCTTTTGCAACATCATTCTTTCTAATTCCCGGAAATATTGTTATGGGTGGAAATTCAGGAATAGCTTTGACTATTATGGAAATAATAAAGAGATCGACAAACAATAACTATCCGTCTTGGATAGATACTGATTTTATTATTCTATTGTTGACTATTTTCTTTTTTATTTTAGCCTTTATCCTATTAGGATTTTCATCTTTGATCAAGAATAGTATTTCAGCTATTACTTATCCATCTTTTGTCTTTATATTTACAGCTATTAGAAATGTCGAATCATTTCATTATTTGAGAATAGAAGAATATATGTCTTCATATCCTAATCCTGTTATAGGAAGTGGATATGATCTTTTAGCTGTAAGCATTGTTGCAGCAGTATTTGGCGGTGTTTTTATGGGATTGGCAACTTCTTTAGCCTTTAAAGGAGGTGGAAGTGCTGGTGGAACTACGTGTCTCGTGGTTTATTTTAGTAAACACACAAAGATGAAGGCTCATACTGTTTCGATTATCATCGATATAATCATAATTGCAGCCGGTATGTTTGCTTACATGGATATCATCACTTCTTTGATAGGCATAATGTCTGCTGTTATATGCTCTCAAATCATAGCGAAGGTGTTTGTCGGTGGATCACAAGTATTGCATGCAGAAATCATATCTTCTCATTGGGAAAACATATCTCATGCTATTCATACTAAGATGAGAAGAGGAACTACTATTTATACAGCACAAGGTGGATATACAGGTGTTGAAAGGAAAGTTGTATATGCATCTTTCACTAAAGAAGAGTATCAAGATTTCTTAAAGATTGTAAACGACGAAGATCCATCAGCTTTTATCACTATCACTAATGTTTATGATGTTTCTGGTGGTTATGGATTTGCTAAGAAACGAAATAAAAATATTAAAGAAGAGCCAAAGCTTCTTGATACTAAAGAGAAAATAGAAGAAAATAAAGATGATAAGAAAGAGTGAGGATTTAAAATGGAAAAATTATTCTTGGATGCATTTGATGGCGAGAAGATTCCAGTAACTTTCTTCCCTTGCGATAATCCTAAAGGATTATTTCAAATTATTCATGGGTCTTTGGAGCATAAGCAAAGATATTATGATTTCTGTGAATTCTTAAACAAAAATGGGTATGCGGTAATTATTTCTGATTTAAGAGGGCATGGTGAATATGTCAACGAGAAATATCCTCGTGGTCATTTCATCAATCTTGATGAATTGATCGATGATGCCGTAGTGGTGACCCATTTCATCAAGAGCAAATATCCAGGCAAGGATTTGACTTTGTTTGGACATTCTTTAGGAAGCCAATTAGCTAGAGTATATCTAGAAAAGCATGATGATGAGATTAAGAATCTCATATTGACTGGGACTGTTGAATACGAGCATTTCGCTTGGCTCGGTGATTTTATGTGTGGTGTAGTAGCTTTCTTTAAAGGCGGATACACTAAAAAATCCAAACTATTAAAAAATGCTAGCGGTCTAGCAAAAGATGAGAAACTTTGGCTTTCTTATAGTCAAGAAAACATTAGAAAGAAGAATGCGGATGAGCTTTTTGCAGATGAGTTTACCATTGGTGGATATAAAGTGCTAATCAAATCTAATAATGAAATTAGAAAGATCAAACATTATCAATGCAAGAATCCTGAATTAAGAATCAGATCTTTAAATGGAGATGGCGATTTCTTGACTGGATATGATAAGGGTTTAACTAAATCGATGAATTACCTCAAAAAGATAGGATATAAAGACGTCGAATATAAGAGATATGATCATATGCTTCATGAGATATTAAATGAAGACAATCATCAAATTGTATATGATGATATCCTTAAATTCATCGAAAGCAAATAAAAATTCAAATACTAAATAACTGCTGAGAAACTCCAATTCTTGGAGTTATCGGCAGTTTTCTTTTTGATGTATTGACAAATATAATAGCTAGTTTTAGTCTATAAATAGTTGATTAATCAACTATTTAAGGAACAGTCTATGGATGAAAGATATCGTTATATAACTAAGATTAGTAGAAATCTGGATTTGTATAAGAGAAAGAACAAAGAAATGGATGACTTTTCATCTTCTGAAGAAATGTCTTTGCATTTGATAAGACATAACAAAGGCATATCTCAGGAAAGACTATCAAAGTTGTTAGGATTAGATAAAGCATTGATAACTAGAATAGTAAAGAAATTGATAGATCAGGGCTTGGTCGATAGAAAGAGAAGCCAAAAAGACAAAAGGGCATATGAACTTTATCCAACTGATAAAGCTGAGTCGTTTAAAAAGGATATCGTCGATTTAGAAGACAATTATTATCGATCAGTTTTCTCTGTTTTTAGCGATGAAGAAAAAGAACAATTTTTATCTTTATTGACAAAAGTATATACAAAATCAAAACAGATTAGAAAGCAAGGAAAATGAAACACTATAATAAAATTAGATATTATTTCTATTATCTTTGGGGGATACTAGTTCCTTTAACCATCACTGGAATTCTTTATGATTCGTTGATGAGTTTTATCCCTAGGATAGAAGGAGATGCTATCAATAGCATCAAACAACAAAATACTGATTTGATTATCAAATCAGCATTGATATTTTTAGGCTTGACAATTTTTGTTCAAATAAACAGATTTTTGAAAAGATATCTAGTTAGAGTATTTTCAAATAAGATGAATTATTTGATGAGAAATAAATGCTTCAATCATATGTTGAGTTTGGATATGGTCTTTTATGAGCAAAATAAAGTTGGAGATATCCTGAATAAGAATACGACTGATATTTCTGATACTTGTGAAAGTATCAGGAAATTGACTACAGAGATATTTGATACAGTGATATTGATGATCGGATATATAGTTTCTTATTTTTTATTAGATTATAAAATTGCCCTTATGAGTCTTCCTTTTGTTCTCATATCTATAATTATTTCTTTGCTTCTAAAGAAGAAAGTATATATGACTACAAAAGATTACAAAGAGTATTCATCTAAGTTTAAAGATAGTACTTTGAATATGTTGAAGAATGAGATTTATTTTAGAGGAATGGGAGTAAATGAGAAATATATAGATCAATATTCTAAAGAAGTCGACATATTAGCTAAAAAGAATGTGAAGAACTTAGTTTATAAAGCTAGTATGGAATCTATATATTCATCAATTGGATTTATAGGATTGTTCTTTGTCTTATACTTTGGCTTAAATAATGTTATCGATGGAACTTATGATATAGGAAAATTCACAACTATTCTTACAACTTTTGTTTTGATAGCCAATAAAGGATCAAAGGTTGGAAAATCTTTCAATGCATATCAAGGGCTTAAAGTTACCTGGAAACGTATTAAGCCTTTCTTAGAAGATGATATAGAAAAAGAAGAAGAATATCAGTTTAATTCTGATGGATTATCTTTAAACGATTTCTCATATTCTTATGATGATTTTAAAACTCCAACTATAACTTATAGTTTTAATAAAGATGAAAAGATTGGAATTGTAGGTAGAGTGCATACAGGAAAATCAACTCTCTTAAAGTCTTTAACTGGTCTATATGAATATGATGGGGAAGCAAAACTAAATGGAATAGATTTAAAAGATTTATTTAAATCTAAAAATCAAGTTATTTCTTATTGCCCTTCTAAAGAATCTTTATTCAAAGATTCTATTGCTAATAACATTGAATTAGGTAGAGATGGGAATATAAAAGAAGCCTTGAATTCAGCTTGTCTTACAGATTCTCAATTAGATATCAATACTGAGATCAATCCGACAATGGTGAATATCAGTGGTGGTCAAAAGCAAAGATTGATGTTAGCTAGAAGCTTGTATCATCAATCTAATATGTATTTACTCGATAATCCATTTTCTTCTTTGGAAAGATCGATGTCTGAATCTATTTCAAATCAAGTATTAGATATGAACGGATTGTTTTTCATCGTTACCAATGATGAAAATATTTTGAAGAAACTGGATAGAATCATTTATTTGAATGATGGAATAGCAAAGATAGATACATACTTTAATCTATTGAAAGATGATTCGTTTAAATCTTTGGTGGAAGGGTGATTATGATAAAGAAATTACTTTGGGAATATATTAAGCAAAATAAAATAAAATCAATTTTATGTATTCTTGCTTTAGTTGTTTCTATTCTTCTGTCTTTGACTCCAGCTCAGTTAATTAGAATAATAACTGATGATTATTTAGATAGGAATAACATGGCTGTCTTAGTTATTCTTATTTGTGCTTATGTCTTATTTTATGTCTTATATGGATTATCTAATTTCTTAAAGAATTATTTGCTTCTTTCTTTTTCACAATATTATTTTGCATATGTTAGAAAGGCTATGATAAATCATTATTCCAAGATTGATTACAGGCTTTTAACTGATGTAGATATAGGAACATATGAAGGATATTTTGGAAATGATTTGAATTCGTTAAATAGTCTTTTTGAAGATGGAATAATAGATATGATCAGCGATTTGTTTAAGATGGTTGGAATATTAATATCGCTTTATATGTATAGCTATATATTTGGTCTGATAGTCACTGCCATTTTACCTTTGATAATATTTATGACTTTATTCTTTCAAAGAAGGATGTTAAAAGCACAAAAGAAAGTTAAATCTTGTGATGGAAATGCTAATGAAATTCTATTTGAATCTATAGAGAATATAGAACAAATAAAAATAAATAAAGCATATAAATATTCTAAAAATAGATATGAGACTATTTTAAATACTAATTATAAGGAAAGCCAAAAATCTTATTTCTATGATGCAATATTTTCACCGATAATGCAGATGATTAGATGTATTTTGATTGCAACTATAATCTTAGTTTCAGGTTTAAAACCCGACATATTTAATATGACTGTTGGAATGATCATCTCATCGTTGAGTTTGATAAGTGATTTGTTTTCTCCAATTGAAAATATAGGAATGGAAATACAAACTATTCAACAATCCATCGCTTCATATCAAAGATTAAATAAGTTCTTTGAATATTCTGAAGTCTTGAATAATAGCGATGAAATAAAAGGATATAGTATTGAAATTAAATCATGCAGTTTCAAATATGAAGATAAAGATGTTTTATCTAATTTTAATCTTGATATAAAAGAAAAAGATAAGATTTTATTAAAAGGTGAAAGTGGAAAAGGGAAATCGACTTTAATGAAACTTATTCTTGGCTTGTTAAAGCCGAATGAAGGTGATGTATCAATAGGAGGGAAACCATCATTCTTATTGAATGAAGAAGAAAGAAATAGATTGTTTTCTATCGTTTATCAGGATCCATTCTTCAATGGTGGAACCATTTATGAAGAAATGACTTTATTAAATGATTCGATTTCAAAAGAATCAGTATTCGACGCTTTAAATAAAGTGGGATTATCGAAGATAAAAGACATAGATATAAAATTAAATCCTAATGAATATTCTTCTGGAGAACTTCAATTATTTAATATAGCAAGGATATTATTGAAAGATTCATCAATCATCTGTTTGGACGAAATGAATTCTAAAATAGATTCAATTACAAATAAACAAATTATTAGCTTGATTAATAATTTGTTTAAAGATAAGACTATTATTTCTATAAATCATTTTGGAGAGAGCATAAACAATGTTAAGATTGTTGAATTATAAGCAATAATCCTTCTTTAATTATGTAATCGGCTATATTACAATCCTACGAAAGATGGCATTAATTTATGAATAACTCAATACAAGAATTTAAAAAATAAAATTTGATTATAAAGAATCAATTAGCCTTTTTTGTCTTTGGATGTTAAGTGAATAAATGAATTAGTTCATTGACCCCTGAGCAGATATCATTCATCAACAAATACAACAATGAAGAATTATTTAGGAATCTAGTTAATTCATATAGAGATAACAATGAGAAAAGATTGTCCTTGGACTACATAATCAAGCTCAAGAACAAATCAAAATAATCTTTCATACCACTAGTATTAACTATAATATTTGGACTTAAATAGCGGCCAAAAAGGCCGCTATTTTTCTTCATTTCATCGGTTCTATATACATATAGGTGGCTACCTGATTTACAAATGTCTTCGTCTCAGGACCAATGTATTTTTGGGCAGCTTTGTATATTTCTTCGCTTTCGGTTGTAAGATTTTCCAATATAGTGACTTGAAGCAAGTTTTGCACCCTATAATCTTCGTTTTTAGCCATATCTTCAAAGAAAGAGAACGCTTTTCTCAACCTTGCATCATCTTCGTTTTCCAAAAGCCTGTAGATGAAAGGCATGACAAATATTCCGAATGACATATGCGATAACTCGTCGCCCTCATCTCCGATAACGGAATTCTTTTCACACGTAGAAAAATATTCTTTTTCTTCCGGAAATAAATTTTTAAAATCAGTATATATAGTTTCATATTTCATTTTTTAGTTCCTCCTAATGCCTTTATGCGGTTACAATTTCTTTATTTGCTAGTCTAACTGGAAATGTTATTATTGCAGCAGCAGCCGGCATCTTGGTTACTCTTGCAACTAATGCAATCGTATATTTCATAGTAAAGAACCTTTTATCTATCGCTTTCAGTTATATTGTTGATAAGATTCTTGGTTACACTATTACTAGAGGAATTATAATATATACCTATGGAACAACACCAATCAGATTTAGCTATCAATAAAGTTAGATATATCATTAGTTTGGTATTAGCTGAAATTGTCATTTTTTCTCTTGAATATCTCTTTGAGTTTTTAACAAGAGAGAATTTAAATGCATTTCAAACATTTACATTAACATGCTATTTCGAGATTCCTAATTTTTGTATATTTGTTATTGCAATTTTGACAGGGCTGTTAATGAATGAAAAGAACATCAATTTCTTAAAAAAGCAAAGAAAATTTTTAATAGTTATCGTTTCTATAATTGCTATTGCTCTATTTATTACTTTAACTATCAATTATGAATCAAATTTAAAGAATGATGAATACTTTTGTTGGCCGATATCAGCAGAGTGTCTCTTCTTAACCATAGTTGATTATCCATGGGTAACTAAAAAAGTATGGAAAAACAAAGAAGAGGTGAAGAAGATAAGATAAAGTAAGAGTAAAGTCAGCCAAATATGATTAACTAAAACTCTTCTCATTGTTCAAACTCACTTGCACCGCCTTACAAGACAGTTTTTTCTTTATAGATGATATTTTGTCCATAATTTTTTATAATTGATAGTTGAAAAGGTTAATTTCGTTTATGCAATAGAAAATTCAATTTAGTCTTTCGCTAATTTCCTGATAACATAATCCAGTCTGTTTCTGAGATACATAAATTTACTTCTTGATGAAGAAGAGATCCACTTTTTTCTCGGATGCAAAAAAACTATGAGATGGTCTTCCACACGTTGGGATCTTATAGGCCACGGGTGTGAAAGTATCGCTAAATATCTTTCCTTGGCCCGTAACATCCCCTACTTAGCTTGCATATTATCCCCTGAAAATGGGAGCAACACTTAATTCCTACTTCGATCAAGCAATGAAAATTTGAATGGCTTTTCTTTACTAATTTGTGAATATCGAAAGATTATATATATTTAATATCAAAAACTCTTTTTTATTATTTTTTTAAGCTTGAATAATGATACACTATTAATGCAAGTTATACCGATAAGGCGGACATGTCAATTTGTCGCAGTACACGAGATATTTCAAAGTGTATACTGGATCTCTTGTGGGAAATGGCAAATCCCTCTTTGAAAAATAATGCCTCTAGCACCTTTGAGGTGTAAATGACGTGGGTTCGAATCCCACTTGATTGTCTTTTTGACAGTCAATAAGCTTAGTGGTAAAAGCTCCTGTTTAAAAAACAGAAAAATCTATTAAACTATTGGACTTTATGTCCAATCAAAAAAAGAAACACCCGCATCAAAGAAAAATTAGGCTCGTTTTGCTAATAGAGTAAGTGATAATAAGCATTTTGCTTTGTTCAATGAGGATACCGTAAATATGGAATTTAGTCCAAATGATTTCATTCCGACTAAAAGAGTACTTACTTAATCAAAGACCGCTTTATGTTTATAGGGTGTTTATCGCTAATAATCCCTTTTATTTATTAGGGTTATTAATATAGGAGGATGAAAATATGAGAGTATTAATTAAAGAAGGTTGCAAAGGATTTCTGTTCAAGAAAGGGAAATTCATAAAAATGGTCGGGGCTGGTGTATATAACACTTTAGGCGGAAAATCTTATGAAGTTTGCGAGGTTAATAATTCAGCAATTAAAGTTAATGATATCAGCGATTTAGGAATTTTTAATAGTGACAGCGATTTTCAGAAAGAAACTTTAAAAGTAGAGGTAAAAAGTGGAGAAATTGTCGTTCACATAGTGGATGGTATTTTTGAGAGTGTCCTCACACCCAACAAATACTATTTTTGGAATGCGAATTATAAGCATCAATTTTTGCATCTTAATCTAAATACTCCTGAAATTCCAAGTGATTTTCCAAAATATCTACTTACTGAACAAGTATTATCACCTTATGTTTCTAAATTTGAAATAAATTCAAAAAGTATTGGTGTTCTACTTTACAATCACAAATTTGTAAAATTACTCGAACCAGGCATACATTTCTTCACCAAAGGAAACAATGTCGTCACTGTAATTCCTGTAGAATCTTGTGTTGTATCTCAGGATATTGTTGGCCAAGAATTATTGACCAATGATAAAGTATCATTACGTATAAATTGCGTTGTTAATTATAAAGTTAATGATTATGTTAAAGTAATTACTGAGATTAATGACTACAAAAATCAACTTTACACATATGTTCAATTAGCGTTACGTGATTATATTGGTGAAAAAACATTTGATGAAATTCTTGCTTCAAAAAAGGAAATGTCTAAATATTTATTAGATACTCTTAAAGAAAAAGGTAAAGAATTGTATCTAAGCATAAATGAAGCATCTGTTAAAGATATAATTTTACCTGGCGAAATTCGTGACATTATGAATACTGTTTTAGTCGCAGAAAAGCGCGCTCAAGCAAATGTCATTACTAGACGTGAAGAAGTAGCTTCCACTCGTTCATTACTTAATACAGCACGTTTAATGGATGAAAATGCCACTCTTTACAAATTAAAAGAGCTAGAATATGTTGAAAGAATTTGTGAAAAAGTTGGAAATATCAATATTAATGGTGGCAGTGATGTGCTTAGTCAATTAACTGGCATGCTAAGTTCTAATAAAAACAACCCTCAAAAATAACTAAAGATTTCTTGCCTTTATACACCTGATTTTAAAATTTGTTATATGTAACCCCAAAAAATGCTTAATCAAGAATTTAATCATTTAAAAATGGGGTTTTATAATTTAAAAAGTTTAAAGCACTATAAACGTCAAGCTTTTCTTTTATAAGTAATTATTAATTTAATTTGCCTTTCTATCTTCATTCAATACAAGATAATAAACAACCTCATCATAATATTTATTCTTATAACATCCAGAAAATAATAAAGTTCCGTATCTTGTAAATCCAGCCTTCTCCGCAAGCTTTTGTGAACCAATATTTGTTATTTTAGTTTTAATTTTTAGGCATCTAATATCGGGATTAACAACATCGAATACACACTGTCTTAAAGTTTCAGACAATATAAATAGACTTTTTAATTTCAGTTGATTTATAAGTTCATTTAATGCTTCAAAAGCATATCCGTTTCTTCTATATTCTTTTATAATAAAATATTCAACATTGTACAAAGCATTATTAAAATTCGTAAAGCAAATACTACCTATAGGTGTATTACTATTCTTAAGAAATATAGCAAAACCTAAAGGTTTTTCGTTCATATAACAATGTTCAAATGAATCACCATATTCCAAACCATAATAATTTTCAAATTCATCTTTATTTTGATAAAAATATTCATCATATAATTTAGAAGTTTCTTCATTAAATGCTTTTAAAATTAAACGATTCGTTTCTATAGGTTTATTGATATTAATATCCTTAGACAAAGATCCATATTTATTAATAGCATCTTGTTTAGCTTTTTCTATTAATCTTAAAAAATCTAGTTCGTCCTTTGTAAAATCTTTTTCATAAAAATTAGAAAGAGTGGAATTCCAAGTAATGTACTCATTCCATAAATATGTCTTTCCATCTTCTCCTAAAGAAAATATATAGTGAAAAGCCTTAAGATTATCATTATATTCAGCGCTTTGTCTATTTGTTAAATCAGGCATCCAAAAATCAAAATCAAACATATCTTTGACTTTCTCTTCAACAAATTTATCTATACGGAAAATATCATTCATGTAAGTTTGTCTCCTTATTTTAATATGCCACTACGTTAATATTCATCAGCAATTATTATATTATTTAATAATAAAAATTTTTATATAATAGTCCTACTTTTGAATAATGTCATAAAATTTTACCTGCAGAAATAAACAACCATTCGTTATATGATTTTTAATAAAACTGAACACAAGTTGACCTTCGTAGAAATTATGACATTTACCATTCCATGGCGAATAAGAAATATTGTTCTTACCACTTTTTTGCTAATTTTTTTATAAATAAAATAGCAGCTTTCGCCACTATTTCTTCTTTCTATTATGGACAATATCTAATTTTGCCCTTAAAACGAAGTGACATATCGCATAATATATTCCTATTATGTGAACGCTGTTCGTCTCCTTACAATTTGGTGGAATGTTGCTTGAAAACGTTCTTATAGCTCAAGATTTTGACATTCGACAATAAGGCAAAATAGCGAGCATATTTTATCTCGTTCTATCTTCCATAGTCTTTTCTCCGATGATTTGATGTCTTATTTCGGAAAGAGCATTTTTCCCAAACGCAAAACTATCTTCTTAAAGCTTGATCTGCTTTCGAAGGAAGCTCATTCTCACGTCTTCTTTCCTAAGCTCGAGGACCATCTTAATAATGTTTTTCGTGAAAGCGAAAATGTCCTTTTCGCCTTCCCCGTTTAATATGTTGTAGACATTCGTTGCCGACAAGTCATCCATCGGTCTTCGACGTACCTCTTGACGTCCTCGGTTAAAAGCATTGCTATGTCGTGCGGGTTCAATTATTTTTGTAGACGAAGCATCCTTTCATTTGAAATGAACTCATGTTTAATGTATTTGATTGTAGTTGAATTGTTGGTCAAAAGGTCTTTTCTAAATCTTCGCATTGTAGTAAACCACCTTCTCCAAACAAAACAACATTCTCCGATTTTGGACGCTTAATCGATTCTAGTTGGGAAACACATACGAACAAAGGCATTTGAAATGCGGTCCCAGAAACGATGCATTCGCCAGGAGATAGTATTGTAACGAAATCCATGGCCTTATCATCCATATATGCCACAGCTTTTCTGATGATTGAGATGTCGGATGGATTAACCAATTTATGAATAAAGTAATTATGAAGCTGAGAAATAATTGTTGGTGAAATATTGCTTGGCCTTTGACTAGCCAACATCAAGAAAACGCCAAATTTTCTTCCTTCTTTAACTACTTTTTCAAAAGATTCTAATACGGTTGCATGCGTTGGTTTCGAAGAATCCCCTTCATAAAGTATGTTGTGAGCCTCATCCACAACGATTGATACGATTTGCGAAATTGAATCTTTATCCTCTTTTACTTCCTGTAGTTTTTTAAAAATATTCGTTGCGATAATTGATGGAATTATTTCTTTCATGTCTTTGTTAACGTTTGCTAGTTGGATGATTGCTATATTTTTACTTTTATTATCGAAGAGGTTCTCGAAATTGCCAGAGAAATCAAAGATTTTCTTGAAATCATCAACTAATTTTTGAGCCCTAGAAGCCAGTGGCATGATAAAATCTATATTAACGCCATTTTCATTTTCTTTTGCGATTGCGAAGTAAAGTTCGAAAACAAACCTATCAAGAGGATCGCTAGGCACATTGATAACGAGTTTATCGAGATATTTTTCTCCATCCTCATTCTCACAATAGTGTTTTTGTCCATCAACTTCGAAATAATATTTTTGGGCCTTGGAATGCCATTTTAAAGGCTCCAATCCATCGATATATTTTTCTAAATGATGTCGAATGGAGTTTAAAAGTGCCCTTCTCGAATTTTTGATTACGCTTTTTAGATAATTTAAATAGTAACCCGTCTCATGATCTTCTTTCATGCTTCTGTAGGCAGTTTTGACAACTGGAACTTGTGTTTTTTGAGATGCGTTCATTAATACAACGAAATCATCTTCGGAAAGGCTATCGAGATTTGTACTGCACCCCTCTCACT
>FR878756.1 GCA_000434395.1 Clostridium sp. CAG:568
TTGGTTGGGAAAGTCTTAATTAAGGATATGATTAAAAAACATAAAAATGAATGATTAAAAACTGTAATTAGATTTTTAAAAGATGATATAATTCTATCAGTTCAAGTAAAAGGACAGTATTAAACATGAAAAAAACATCAAAATTAGCTCTTATTTCTTTGTTAGCTGCTATTTCATTAACAGCATGTGGTGGTAATGAAAGTAGTAAACCTTCGTCTACTCCTACCAACAACACCGGTAGTTCTCAGACTCCCAGTAAGCCTTCGACTCCATCGACACCTGAACCTAAGCCTTCTTATGCTATTACAGCTACTGAGGGTGAAGGTTATAAGATTGAGGGATTGCCTAAGACTGCTAAGGAAGGTGAGACAGTCACATTTACACTTACTCTTGATCAAGGAAAAGAAGCAGATTCAGTCAAAGCCGGTGATGTCGATTGCACTTTGAATGATGATGGTTCTTATTCATTCACCATGCCCGGTGAAGCAGTGAATGTTGCTGTCACAGTTAAGAACAAGAAATTCAAAATCAACTCAATTTATTTCGATAGTGGAATGAGTTACTATAACCCAACTCTAAGTTTTAATGTTGGAGATGAGTTTGAATTTGGTCAAAAAGTAGATTTTACATTGAGCGCTGCAAGTTCCAGTTTTTACGCTTCTACTCTTGGAAGAGAAGCAATCTTTATCAATGATGAAGTTATCGATTTGGGTAGCCTTGGCCTTTCCGGTCAAGTAACAACTGTCGATAATTTGAGTTTCACAATGCCCGCAGAGGATGTCGATATCTATGTCATGCCTAAGGCAGTGGATATGACATCTGGTGATGCTGATAAGAGAATTAATAAGATTGTTATCGATGAAGCTCCTTCAGAAATCAAGGTTTTCTCTTCTGAAAAATTCTTATATGATTCAACATATAATTATGTTTTCAATAGTCTTTATGTAGCAAGAACCGATTCATATATTGTGACAAAGGTTTCTTATAAGGCAGACAATGTTGCTGAATGGACTGAGTTGGCTTTATCAATGACATGGACAGACAATATCTCTTTTATTTCTTTGAGCAATTTAAATCGTGGTACAGTCACTGGAGATCTTCATTTAAAGATTGAAGGAAAGAAGGTAGCAAGTCACAAATTGACAATTGTCAATGGTGATGTCGTAACCTTTACTAAACAACCTGCTGCAACTTATGTAGAAGGAGATCCTGTCAGTTTGTCATTTACAGGAGTCGATGCAGACAAGGTTATCAAGTATGATATTCAAGGTGCTGAAAACACAGCATCTTCAACTGCTACTAATATTATATTCGAGATGCCTGGAAATGATGTTACCATTACATTCTCAGCTACCGATAAAGGAAAGATTACTTTTGAAACTATTGAAGGTGTGGAAAGTGCAGTTGCTAAAGATTCTGCCTATTCATACTATGCAAATGAAATCACTTCAGCATACCCTGGAGCTATATTATATGTATTCGCAACCGCTAAAGCTGGATATACAATCTCTGCTGCGTATATAAACGGAGACAAGGAACACAAGGTTACAATGGGTAATTATGATACTTGTTTCAAACTTACTATGCCAGAATCGGGTGATGCATTGATAGGATTTGAAGTGGAAAAGAATGGTTCTATCAACCTCGAAAATACAGTTGGAAAAGATGAAACCATAACTGAAGTCAAATACTATTCAAGTTCTTATGCTTCATCTACTTCCGAAAAGACATATAACGGATTTGGTGCAAATGCTGACGTCTATATGTTTGTGAAGGTTAAGGATGGCTATAGTTTAGGTGATGCTACAATTACAAATAATGGAACTGAAACTACATGTAAAGTAACTAATAGTTATAGTGGAAGTTATTATAATTTTAAGATGCCTTCTGATGGAAGTGATGTTTCAATCAATATTAATGTTGTTCAAAACGGAACTATAACAGTACAAGTAGATTCGACTTATGTTGAGTCTACATCTTTATCCAAGAGTTATTATTCATCAGATAACCTAGCTAATAATGCTATAGGTGCTGGTGAGACCTTCTATGTATTTGTTAAAATGAAGGAAGATGTCAGTGGATATAGTTTAGGCCAAGCACAAATTCAGGGCAAGGATGATACAGCTGTAGACGTTCAAGAAAATTACGGAAATACTTATTACCAGTTCACAATGCCTTCTGATGGTAGTGATGTGACAATTGTTATAAGTATGGTTAAAAATGGAAACATAACAATCGCTGAGAATGCTGGTGTCTCTGAATCTAAGATTTCTACTGGCGCAAGTTGGTTACAAGATGCAAGCAAAGCCAATGATTTTGCTCCCGGTAAGAAATTCTATATTTTAGCTAAACCTGTAGATGGAAAACTTGTTACTAAGGCTAGTATGAGTGATGGTACTGAATTCAAAGCCACTGAAGTTGAGGCTACATATAATTACGGTGACGGATTCTCTTACTTTAAGTTCACAATGCCTAAAACTGGTGTTGCTAACATCAGCTTCACTACTGCAGATGCAAAGAAGGTCACATTTGATACCGTTGATGGTTTGACCTTCTCCTTCCCTTCAGGTGCTACGAGTGGAACCTCATTTGCTGTCGGCGAAAAGGTTCAAGTAATGGCAACTGCTAGTTATGGTTACACAGTAAAATCGTTAGCTATCAAGGATCATACTGATGTTCAAGTCGACAAAAAGACTGATGATTCTGGAAATACTTATTATGAATTCATCATGCCTGATTATGATGTGACATTAACTGGTACTGTTGAAGCTAGTCAAGTTGTAACCCTTTCTGTCTTGGGAACTAAGATGCCTAGTAAAGCTCATGCAGTAACTATTTATGTAGACGGTGTTTCATCAGCACCTTCGTATTCTTACGATTCAGGTAAGACTGATGTTTCTATTGGATGGATTGTTGGTGATACATTGAAATTCACATATACCACCTCTGATTACAGAACAGATGATGATATTTATATAGTAATTACTAAAACAGATGGATCAGTTAAAGAAATTCAAATGTCAGCAGGTTACTACAACTACACAGCAACTGCTACTCTTGAAGCTGATTGGGCTTCTATTTACTTCAGTGTAGGTAGCACACTTACAACCAAGTAATTTAAACTTATATTAGTGCACGCATTTGCGTGCACTTTTTTATTTTTTTAATATAATAATCAAGAAATGAGGATAGAATTATGAATAAAAAAAAGAAGTTATACTCCATTATCCTTTTAGGTGCTGCTTTATTGTCTTCATGTGGTAAGTCGTCTTCTATCGATAGCAATCCTACTACACCATCGATAACTGGTGGTGACAATAGCAATTCGAGTGTTGATAGATATTTAGTGTCTTTTAACAAGGTTATTGACTGCTCTATTCAATTAGATCATTCCGATAACAAGTATAAAGAAGGCGAGTTGGTTTCTATAGTATTGGGTATAAGTAATGAATCTAAAGAATTCGATAGATTCGAATGTGACGATGTATCGATAGAAATCAATAGTTCTACATCAAATCGCATAGAAGCATCTTTTATAATGCCTAAAAAGAATGTGGTCATTGATGTGATTCTGAAAGATAAGGATTTAGATTCTTTTAGAATTAAAGAATTGAAGAACTATTCATCTTATGATGCTTCATTAAAAGAAGGAGATAAATTCAAGGCTGGAGATAGTGTTGAACTCATATTGTCAGGGTCTTATTTTTCATCATCAGATGAATCTAACACATATATTCAAATAGATGATGAATATTACCATCCTTCATTGGTTGATCCTATCAATGGTTCTGCCACCTCTATGAGCCTATCGTTTGTTATGCCAAACAAAGACATATCTATTATTATTTCTACTGGAAACAATCAAATCAGCAACAATGGATTTAAAGTTTCTTTAGATGAAAATGAATATGTTGATTTGATCGCATATAATCCAGAAGAAAAATATACTAGATTCTATGGTGGATTGGTGAGGAAGATTGGATATAAAGTGACATCTGTTCAATATAAGATAGGAGCTGATGGTCAATGGACTGATAACTATTCTTTGTTTGATATCAGCAATATTTGTAATTTATATATATTGAATATAACAGCAGATGTTGAAATAAAAGTTATAGGTGAATTTACAGGCGTTAGGACGATAACATATATAAATGAAGATGCCATTATTCCTACTACTGGTTCTTTATATTATGAAGGAACTGAAGGCGACACTTATAGTGTCTCCTTCAAGCCTCATCCTAAATATACTTTGACTGGCAAGCCGACATTTGAAGGTGTGGAAGTAAATGATGACGACGTCACAGACTCTTATTTTAAATTGACCATAGGTCTATCTGATATAACTATTACTTTCCCGGCAAAAATAAATAATAAAATCACTGTATTAGATAACGATAATCTTGATTCTTATATTATCAAAAAGAACAATATAGAAACTGATTATTGCGCTTCATTAGCCACCTTTAATTTCTATCCTACTATGAAGAGAGGAAAAGTTATTACTGCCGCTAGAACTATAGATTCTAACGGAACAAAGGGTAGTTGGTGTTATCCCTCTGATGACAGTTATGGTGTTCAATCTATCGAAATGAGAATGCCTAAATCTGGAGACTGTCAGATAGAAATAAATACTGCTGATGGATTCACTATAGATATAGACAAAATAGATCATGGTTCTATGACTATTAATAGAGATACATTTAGAAAAGATGATAGAGTCTATTTTACAATCCAAACAGAATCGAATTTTTATAGATTTAATAAATTGATAGATTCAGAAACAGGTGAGACTATAGAGACTACCATGAATGAGAATAGCGGATACTTCACTATGCCTGAGAAGTCCTTGAAGCTCAAGGCCATAATAGTTGAAGTGGAAAAAGCTACTGTCAATTTAATTGGAGATTTGGATAAATTCGAGTCCATTGAGATTCAAGGAAATAAATCTTTAACTAGAATGAATAAAGATAAAACCTTAGGAATATTCATTGTTGGAGAAAGCATAACTATACTACCGGTAACTTTAAAATCACAGTATCAAGATGATTATATTGTTACTGTTAAAAAGATAGTCAATGGAAAAGAAGAAGAGATTAAATCTAGTAATGGATCATATTTATTTTCGGTAGAAGAAGGACTTACTGATATAGTTATGTCAGTAGAAGAAAAAGCACAAGTAAAAAGCTTTAAAGCTACTATCAATAAGCCTGATGGTGTAAGGCTAACGTTTAGAGTCAATTATAAGTCGGTTACTTCTTTAGATGATACTTTGATTCCTGGTGCTGATGGAAAAGCAAGACTAGAGATATTTGTAAATGGATATGCAAAGCCAACGGATTATAATGTTCAAGTGTTGGACAATGAAAACAATGAAGTTATAGCCGAGTCTGGAATGATTAGTGTCGCTTATATGATTTATAGCGATATTACGATCAACATAACAGCTAAATAAAATGTGAGGATTCTATATGAAGAAATTTAAACTAATTGCTTTGATTTTGTTATTAGGCAGTGTTGCATCGTGTGGAAAAGAATCTATTAGCAATTCGACCATATCTTCCACTTCGGATAAAAAAACTGATATATCATCGACAAAGAAGACAGAAACAATCGATGATAAATTCGATAAGTTGTTGTCTGATATGGCTTATGGATATAGATTTAAAACTACTGCCACAACATTGACTAGTGACGGATACTCAAATTATTGTCTTGATATAGGTGTAAAGGATAATGGATATGAGTTTATTAGATATGATTCAAAACAAAATCAAGAAGCAGATAGAAATTCTGTATATGTAGAATATTTCTATTCTTACGATCCGGAAGTTCTCACTCCTTTAGTATCTATGCCTATGTTAGATATTTCTAATAAGATAGATTATTATCCTTATACTATTAATGGCAAAAATCTCGAATGGTCTGATTCAGGATATCAGAATATGTTCACATATTTTGAAAAGGATAATTATTTAGATGATGAGGGTACTTATACACTGGATGTCGAGGATGATTATGTTAAAACATATCTTCCTTTATTAGCCACTCAGTTTTTGCATGAATACACCAGAACTATCAAAGAATTTTCTTTCATCTATAACAAGGATAATGATGGATTTGATGTAGATATAGTGTTCAATCCTATCACCGGATCTTTCTCTAATACTGAATTAGAGATTCAAGGTCAAGTAATTCCAGGTGATGATTTTGAATTTAAACAAGCTGAATATACTAAGACTGGTGAAGAAAAAGAAGAGTTGAACCAAGTCTTTTCTAAATTAAAGAATAACAAGTATTCTTTTGTAGATACCACTTATTCAATTGATGAAAACAGCAATAAGACAGTCGAATCGAAATATTCAGGTAAAACAGATGGATCTAGTTTGATATTAGAATCGGAGACTTCAACGTCAAAGATGAATTTCTTATATAAGAATGTTGGAAACAATCAAATCCAACAAGCCAATAAACTTGGAAATGATTATTATGCTTATGGATCAGTTGTCAATTCATCTATAACACCATTACTTCCATCATTTGATATGTCTTCTATATTCTTTAATAAGACTGATGATAATAAGTATGTATATGATGGTAGAGCAAATTTCTTAAAGACGAAAACTTATAATTTTTCAGGTGAAGGCTTAGCTGTTACTTCGATGAATGTAACTTTCGATGATGACTCAGTATTGTTTGAAATCGGATTTGATAAATCAACAAATATAGAAGAGATCAAGTATACTTTCTTGAATGAATCTAATATAGCTGATAGTATAGAAATAAAAACTGATTGTTCTGATGTTAAATTATCGACTTTACTCGAAGGTTATTCTAAGGCACTGATTGGATTAGAAGAATTAATTGGTGGAAAAGATAACTTGAATCTCATTCCAGTAGTTGGAGGAAGACAATCTGTAGCAGGTCTTTATTATTCCGATGGAGTTGATGGTGATGGTGAAGAAACAAAAGAGAAGTATTATGGAATAGAATACAGGTTGATTGGAACAAGTGGATTAGAGCAAATAAAACTATATGAGACTAAATTGGTGGAAGCCGGTTTCATAGCTACTAAAACTCAAGGAACTCATTTCTCTGGTGATTTGTTCACAAAAGAAATTCAAGTCAATGGTGATACTAAGACATTGAGATTGGAAGTTGCGTCAGGAACCACTTATCAGACATTAGCCATTGCAATAGATGTAGCATAAAATAAAACTGGATTATCAGTGTAATCCAGTTTTTTTTGTTTATTTATTCTCTAGTTAAGATAGTCGAATCAGACTTGCCTGAATCAGATTCAATAGTCAGTTTATATTCATTATTTGATAATGTTATTGCGATTGAATATCCACCACACTCAAATGATAGATAATTATCTGAAATAGATACGCTTGTACCTGTATATCCTTCTGTTTCATCATCTAAAATGAGACCCATTTTAAATTTTACTGAATATACATATTCATCTTTAGAATACTTATCAGTATTCTTTTTCTTCTCTACTTTAATTTGTACTTTTTGATTCTTGAATGGACTGGTTGAAGAGAATGATCCAGTGAATGTTCCATACATTTTGCTCAAAGAATCAAATTCACTTATCGTATTTATATCAAATGGAAGTTTAGAAGAGTCAGAAAAGATCTTATATTCGACATATCCTCCATTTTCATGAAGGAATTTGACTGTATCGATTTTTGAATTCGATAATTTGATCTCGGCTTTGATGACATCTTCAACATGATAAGAATCATCTAAATCAGAGAACGAGTCGAAGTAAAAAGCAAATCTATCTGGCATTATGGTCAATGAATAAACATTTGTTTCTTTATCGAATGTGAAGGCTTCGACTGGCTCACTTCTTCTAGGCATAGAGTAGGATAAATGAGTTATATACGATCCATCGCTATCCTTTTCTTTTTCTTCTTTATAGTAGTATGTTCCATCCTCTTTTGTGATTTCATGTACATATCCATCTTTGACTAAAGCACCGCTGAAATTATTATCATCGATTTGATAGAACATTATAGAGGAGGATATATATCCTTCGAGATAAGGCATTTTAACATTGCTTATATTTGATACATTTCTTTCAAAACTATAAGGATTGCTAAATAAGTTATCAAAAGCTGATTTCAATGCATCATGATAGTCTTTGTGCTCATATGGAATAGGTTTATTAGCTTCGTGATCAACGTTTTTGTCATTGTTAATAGTGAAGTCGATTTCATAATGGAATGGAGATCCATCCTTATCATTAGCTTTCTTACTAACTATATGGAATGAATCTATGGAGTCGTTCTTAACTATAATTTTGAATTCATCAAAACTCATTATGGATAAGATTGCTATTTTTGATGTGAAGTTTCTAGCAGCCTTATATCTATTACCTGCTGTTTGACCATCTTTTGAGAAATCCAAGTAATAGTTACCATCATTATCCTTATCGAAGAAACCTGAATCACTTGTTTCATCGTAGAATGGATTTGATACCATTGACCAGGACAAAGATCCTTCTCCATCTGAGGCTTTGGTCAATACTAGATTGTTATTTTCATCTATATCATATGTTCCGACATATTCATTAGAATCTTCAGTGATTTTAAAATAATCTAAGCTTCCTTCTTCATTTCCGACTTTTCTATCGTAGTGATAAGAATCATCGCTGAATTTAGTTGTGAATGTTGTTGTTTGATTTAAGTCATCACCATCAAAATCTTTTATGGTTCCATTTATAGTCAATCCGGTTTTCATGGATTCGAACAAATCGAATAAAGACTTAGTCGATTTAGAAGTAGATGAATTGCTAGTGGATTGTTTGTTGGTCGATGATGGATTTGTACTAGGCTTAGATGTGTTGGGTGTTGTGTTTGTGCCACTGCAACCGACCAACAACAAAGCTAAAGATAAAATAGATAGATGTTTAGATTTCATGATTTCCTTCTTTCATTGGCCTTAAGATTTAACACTATTGTGCGATATTTATTCAAGAGAAGATTTAAGCAATTTGATTTAAACCAAAAAGCAGCCATCCTATAATGGCTGCTCGATGATAATATTGATTACCAATCAGTATCTGGAACTGATAAAGCACTGCTGAATACATGAATTTTTACAGAGTTTAGTGCGACACCATTCCAATTTAAATATGGACTCACTGATAGTTCGTATACATTTCCGTTTATAGTCTTTGTATAGAGTTTATAGGCGGCGTAACTATTGTTGTAATTTGATTTGTCGGTTAAGGTCCAACCATCTTCTACTAATTTTGCCTTATAGCTTTCTATGAATTCATCTCTTGCAGTTTCATTTTCAAATTTATTGGTTTCTAAGTAACAATCGTTATGACCGGCATCATATAATGATTTTGTATGAGAGATTGTATTATTCCATCCTGGCTTTGCATATAAGTAAGGAACAACATTGTCGATTTTCCATGCTATCATTTCATTATATAAAGAACTATTTGCTTCTTGGAATGAAGTAGGTTCATCGTGTTCTTTAGCCTTGGTCCAGTCTATATCGATGGAAGTAGAACCATAATTAGAATAATTGGCTTCGATTGTGACTTCTTCATCAAAGGATTCTAGTTTTGTAGAAATCTTAGATACGTATCCATCAGTGATATAGAGGTTTCCTTGATCGATATATTGACCATTCATATAAGGAAGATATAAGCACTGACCTACGAATTGACCATTCTTTCCATTTCCACCACGTGATACATATGCACCATTAGAGTTTTTATCAGCAAAGATATCAGCTGAGAAAGCAAAGGTTGGATAACGATTTACTGTATCGCTTTGGAATGGAGTTGTATGAGTCTTTTCAATATATAAATCTTTGGTAGTATCATTGTAACTATACTCATAGTATCCAGTATCAGTCTTTTTAATACCAGTATGTGTTGTTTTACCATTTATAGTTACTACTTGGTCAATAGCATCTTCATTAAACTTCATTGTGTACATATTGACTGACGTTCCGTAATCCAATGAGTATTTAACTGTATAGTTATGGCTTGAAGCTGAAGCATTTCTTGCTGTTTCGATAGTGTCATGATAAGTCTCATGTGTGAAAGGCTCTATATGTTTTATTTTAGCAGTGCCTATTTCTGAAATAGATCCAGTAGCTATAAATCCGTATTTGGTGTCAGGATCAGATTCATTTGTTGCGGCAGGATCTACGATCATGGTGACTCCATCGATCACTCCGTTTGTGACGGAGAAATACAAGTCATCCAAAGCTACATTAGATCTTCTTAACAACATTAAAGGAATCAAAGTTTCATAGTAATATCCACCGATGTAGTGATATGTTTTTCCTCCATCGAATGTTGCGAAGTCTTCATAGGAGAAATAATCACTTTCTCCTCCAGTCACTCCTAAGAAGTTGGCGTAGTTAGCGTCAAAGTTTCTTTTGTTTCCTTCATCATTAGTCAAAGTCTCTTTTGCGAGTTTATTATTTATATCGATGTATTCTTTGGAAAGACTAGAGCCATTTCTTACATAGGCTTGGTTCATTGTTTCTTTCTGCTTGATATTATCGTATGCAGTTACTGAGTATGCATCAGTTAAATTGTATTCAAAGTTAAATAAATATGAATCGTCATTTTCTTCGAATATGATTTCTAAATCAGTATCACCTTTTTCTGTGGAATTCAATTCATAGTCATAATCGTAGAGTTTTTCGTTGATATTGAATTTAGCCGCTCCGGTGACAGTCTTGAACATGTCTTCGTTCATAGCTTCACCTTCTTCGACGGTTACTTCCATCTCAGAATAGACGGATTCATCATCCGCCATTGTGGCTTTGATGATTACAGTTCCAAACTTATCAGGCATTGAAGTTAGCAAAGCTTCCTCTTGCTCTTGATTTTCTAATCTAGAAACTTTAACTATGCTTTCATCGGATGAAGTCCAATTGACATCCTTGTTTCCATATTCATCTACGATTGCATAGATAGATCTTTGTTGATTAGGATAGAGATTTCCCATCATCTTAAGCTTAATTCTGTCATCAGTATGGAGTTCTTTGTTAGAAGAGGTTGTATCTTTTCCTGTGCCTGATGTGTTAGGCTTTGGTGTGGGTGTAGCACTAGGATTGGTAGAAGGTTGTGTAGATGGTTCTGTTGTCTTGCCACACGATCCTAGCAATGTTAATAATATTAGTGTGGAAAGACCTATTTTATTTTTTCTCATTTGTTTTTATTCCTTTCGTTTTATCTATGAGGGCTAGATTATAAAGGCATAAGTTATCCTAGTCAAGTGATTAAATAACACAAGCATCACTTGTCAAATAAACATCGATAATATGAAATATGGTTGTTTGATTCTCTTTAATATTTTTTGTAATCAGTCTTCTATATTTTTGATAAAATAATAAAAGTTAAGAGCTTACACAAGAGCAATAAAGGATCAAAGGAGAAACTGTTATGGAAAAAAACTATTTTACTTCTAAGAACAATGTAAAAGCTAAAGACTATACGAATATATTGGATGATGCAGAGGAGCATGATAAGTCTAAATCATATGATAGCTTACCTTTTGCTTATAAGCATGTAAAATTGAAAAGTGAGTATATAAGTGAAAATGTACTCCTTTCAGTGAATCACTTAAAAGTATTCTATAAGAAGAAACACTTCTTAAAGAAGGAATACATCAAAGCGGTTCATGATATCAGTTTTAAAATTCATAAAGGTGAAATCTTTGGAATAGTAGGAGAAGAGGGAAGTGGAAAGACTATTACGGCTAAAGCTATAGTAGGGGAAGAAAGCATAACTTCTGGTGCTGTCTATTTTAAAGGTGCACGTATTGCAGCTGGAGACAGATGGAACAGGAAGGAAATAGAGTGGTCTAAGAAAAATGGAAAGAAGGAAATCGAAAGATTGAAGAACGCTAAGACCGTAGAAGAAGTTGAGAATCATCCTTCTAAAGTCGATAACCTTTATGTAGGAAAAGAAATCTTGGATTATTCTTTAGTTCGCTCTAAATATGCAGTATCTACTAGATTTTTAATCTATAGTGAATTGAGCAAAGGACATTCCTTTGATTATGCTTTGAAGTATATAGGAGCATTAGCCGAGAGTTTTATCGGTGGAACTTATGATAGAAGCAAATACTTCTTTATAAATGATCAGGAAGCTAATGAGAATGGATATCACTTATTGAGAAGAATTAAAGTGTTGACTGAGAAGGATGTATTGGATTCCTTACTTCCAACTAACGATTTAGCTCTATTGATTCAATCTAGAATTAAAACAGTAAAAATGAACATAAAGTTGATTAAAGAAGAACAGACAAGAAAAATCAAGCAAATAAAATTCGATAATGAAAATAATGATTATAGATTGAGAATTCAAATACAGCCTTTGTTCTTAAATTCATTAGACCCTGATATGAATGTTAGAGATGTTTTGACTAGTAGAATCAAATCTTTAAACAATGCTGCTATTGCAGAAAGAAGCTCTAAGGCTTTGGAAGAAGTCGGACTAGTTTCAAGTTACTTCTCTTTATCGGTTAAAGATTTGAAATCTTTTGAAGCAGTTAAAGTTGAATTGGCCGCGGCTTTAGCTGCTAACCCTGAACTTTTGATAATCAATGATCTTCCTAAGACATTGACTAAAGAGGAAGAAGAGGAATTTATTGAGTTGTTGAGAAAACTTAGAAACAAAAGAATGATCTCTATTCTTTTCATGAGCAGAAATCTTAATTTGGCTAAGCAAATTTGCGACACTATCAGTATTCTTCATGATGGAGATATGGTCGAATTAGCAAAGAAGGATGAGCTTTTGAACAATCCTATTCACCCTTATGGAAAAGCTTTTGTTAAGGCTTTTGAAAAAGACGATGGTGATCATAAAGTTGATTATGATTCATCGAAGAAACGTAATTATTCAAAGGAGAAGCCGACATTCCAAGCAGTCATTCCAGGTCATTATGTCTTGTTCGATACTAATGAAGCTATTGCTTATAAGAGCTTGATTCAAAGCCAAAACAAGTTTAATAAGTGACCGTTTAAATCCTTTAGTCAATTATCTAGTTTTATCTTTTATCAGTTAAATCATTTACTTGTTTATGTATTTGATTTTCATCTTGCAATGAATATAAGGAAGGAATTCTTTTATGAGCGATACGAACAATAAAGAGCAAAAGAAAGAATGGTCAACTTTTAAAAAATGGATAGTATCTATATTGATAATATTATTGACTTTAGTTGTTATTTTAGGAGGAACTATATGTGCTTTGTATATACGTTCTGCAACGTATAAACCTAATGATCAAAAGCCGAATATAGATACGAAAAACGAATTCGTAACTCAAGGAAATGAGAATGGTACAAAAAGAGCAATCTATGATAAGGACGGTAATAGATTGCAGATAAAAGGCATCAATGCTGGGAATGTACTTGTTCAAGAAGGATGGATGAGCCCATTCGACAATGATCCTAAGAAAGATGAAGATGGAAATCTTATAAAGGATAATGATGGTAATTTAACTTATGCGGAGTTCACTCAGGAAGACTTTGAAGAAGGATTGTCAAATAATCCAAATTTAAAAAATAACAAAGATGAATTGATGAATCTTTACTATAAGTCTTT
Organism: Clostridium sp. CAG:568; assembly: GCA_000434395.1. Taxonomy (GTDB): domain Bacteria; phylum Bacillota_I; class Bacilli_A; order RFN20; family CAG-288; genus CAG-568. Next base: position 13,601 of record FR878756.1, read on the forward strand.
CTTCTCTGAAGATGACTTTAAGAAAGTTAAAGAATTACAATTCAATACCATTAGACTTCCTTTCTATTGGCGAAATATTTTAAATGACGATTTTACTAGAAAAGATGAAAGTGTTGCATTCTCTTATTTAGATTGGTTCGTAGAGCAATGCAAGGTTAATGATTTATATGCTATCTTAGATTTGCATGGTGTTCCTGGAAGTCAAAACGGTTTTGAGCATTCGGGATTGTTCTTAGAGCAACCAACATTTTGGCATAACGAGACATACGAGAATGCTGTCATAGATTTATGGGACTATGTCAGTGAACATTACACAAACAATAGAAAAGATATCGCTCCTTGGATTTTATCTTATGATGTTATAAATGAACCTCAATCTTCAAAGAATAAAAATCAAGAAAAATATTGCACTGATTATCAAGATAAATTATATAAGGTTATAAGAGAAAACAATGATCAGCATCTTATCACATTAGAGTTCATGTGGGACTATTCAGTATGCCCTAATCCAGATAAATATGGATGGTCTAACATCATGTATGAATTGCATCAATATAATTGGAATAGCAATCTTATCAATTTGGAAACATTCAAATCTTACTTCGATTCGAAATTATTAGGTCACGATTATGATGTTCCTATCTATATAGGTGAATTTAACTGGTTCGAAAATTTGGATAGTTGGAAGAAATGTTTGGTCGATTGGTACGATGATAGAGGATATGGTTGGACCATATGGAACTATAAGACCACAGTAACTGGTGGCTGGACTTCATCTTGGGGTGTTTATACAGCACAGATGAAATTAAATAAGAAAAAAGAAGAAACTAAAGTAAATATTCATACTTGTACTTTAGATGAATATAAGAAGGCCTGTGAATTAGTCAAGACAGAAAATTGTGCTACTTCTTTTACATATGATATGATTAACATGTATAACACTGAATGGAAAGTTTAAATAGTATAATTAGATAGAAGGCAATATTTCGATTTTGAAATAGTGATATAATATTCATATATATGGAGATATATAAATGAAAAATAAAATTAAAGATGATCCATATAGTTATAGAAAGGAATTATAAAATATGACTTATTTAATTTTGTCTATTGTGAGTTTAGTTCTTTGTGTAGTTTCCGGATATTTGATTGTTGTTAGCAATGTTGTTTTGGCTAATAAGACTTGGGAAAATCTCGATGGATTCTGGTCCGAGCAATTAGCTACAAACTTGAGAAATACTTCTATTGTTCTACTCGTTGTTTTTGTTGTGCTAGCAATTGTTTTATTTGTTCTTTTTCTTAGAAAGAAAAAGAATGATAAGAGACGTAAAGAATTAGAAGAAAAAGAGAAGAATAAGTAAAATAGAAAAGCTCAATGACCTAATCATTGAGCTTTTTTAAATCAAATTTTTCTTTTCTTATTTATTATCGTCGTTCTTTACTTTATCATCTTGTTCTTTCATAGCAGAGATGGATTCTGTGACAACATTTGCTATGGAAGATATTTTAGTTATATCGGATGGGATGATCAACTTAGTAGCTTTACCATCTGCGACTTTAGATAATGTCTCATAGGATCTGATCGTTAATACGGCGTTAGATGGACTGGCCTCATTTATCATTTTTATTGCTTCAGCCTCGGCTTTTCTCACCATCAATTCACCATCAGCCTCAGCTTTTTTGACTTTGAGAATCGCTTCAGCTTGAGCCTCGGCTTTTTTGATAGTTGCTTCTTTCTCAGCCTCTGCATTTAATATTGCTGCCTCTTTGTTACCTTCAGCGATAGTTATTGCAGAGGTCTTTTCACCTTCAGCTATCAATATCTTTTCTCTCTTTTCACGTTCCGCTCTCATCTGTTTTTCCATTGCAGATTGAATATCTTTTGGAGGCAAGATATTTTTGACTTCGACACGCGTGACTTTGATTCCCCAAGGATCGGTGGCGTCATCAAGGATTTGTCTCATCTTAGTGTTTATGATGTCACGACTGGTTAGGGTTTGATCCAAGTCCAAATCATCGATAATATTTCTCAGTGTCGTGGCAGATAATGCTTCTATACCTGCGATAGGATTCTCTACTCCATAGGTGAATAATTTAGGGTCAGTCACATTGAAGAAGACGACTGTATCTATTTGCATAGTGACGTTATCTTTTGTGATGACGGGTTGAGGAGGAAAATCATAAATTTGTTCCTTCATCGAGACTTTCTTTTGAATTCTATCCACAAACGGAGCTAGGAAATGAATTCCTGTGTCCCAAGTACAAAGATATTTTCCTAATCTTTCAATTACGTATTTATCTGTTTGGTTTACTATCTTAAGTGAGCAAAGCAAAATGATTAAGACTATAAATACTATTACTGCAAAGAATGAAATAATGACTATTGCTACTGTTGGCATTTTATAATCCTCCTTTAATTAGATTTTTTGACAAGAAGTTTATTTCCTTGTATGGAAATGACTTCTACGATTGAATCGACTTCTATTGTATCATCTTCATCTCGTTTGATAGCATTCCAAATGATATCATTGATTTTTACTTCACCTTTTTCTAGAGAAGTTATTCTTTTTACTACGATTCCTTTTTTTCCTATCATAGTATCTACATTTGTCTTTGAATGGAGATGAACAAGTCTCTTTTGGAGTATAGGTCTTATTACTAAGAAAGTTATTAATGACACTCCAACAAAGACAATAATCTCACCCCAGTATGGCATTCCAGGAATAAAAGTTATGGCGAAAGCTACTATAGCTCCAACACAAAACCATACTGAAACTAAAGCTTCAGTCAACAGCTCAGAAATCAAAGCTAAAGCGAAGATTACGGCCCAAACTATTAACATTATTGTAAGTTCAGTCATTACTTAATCTCCTTTCTTAAATCTATGATCAATAAGTTTTCTTTTTGATCATAGTGGCATTTATATTTTAGAGTACTTTTTGAGAAATCATGATTTATAAGATTCCCAATCTTTGATACAAAATCTGTAGAGGATACTCTTACATATGATTTCCCACCAGAGAGAACAAACATATTCTCTTCTGGATACTTTTTAGACTCATAATCATCTTGACTGATTGGATGAAGAGCAATTTTATAATTGCTTTCATCCAATCCTAACATAACAGCATAACTATTAGCTAATATATCTACTCCAGGTTTGTTAATAGTTATATTAGTCGAATAAATAGTTGCTATTGCATTCTTTTCGCTTTTAGAAAACCATTGAAACATGTATACCTCCTTTAACCAAATACATAATACAAGTAAATTCAAGAAAATTCAATTAAATTCAAGATTAATTATATAGTTCTCATTTAAGCTCAATTATGCAGCTTAAATGAGAATGATAGAATAAATGATAGAATAAATCCGTTAGATTTAGAAATTATTAAAGAAATTCAGAATAATAAATACATAACTATAATCCAGTTGGCGACTGATTTAAATAAATCCCAGGCTACAATTCAAAGACACATGAATACTTTGATTAAAGAAAACAAAATCAAAAGAATTGGATCTAAGAAGACCGGCTATTGGGAATTGAATTGAATATCGTCTATTAATTCTCTATGAATTCAAATGATAATAATTATAGGAAACGAATGGATTTTTGGGAGGCTTAATTTAAATTCAATCATGTCCTTGCTGTACGCCTTAAATGCTAAACTTTTTTATTAATATTTTTAACTACTTTTGTAGTTACTCTATATTAAAAATTTCTCAAAACAACAAAAGAGTGGCCCTTACCATTATTGTGAGGAGAACACGGATAAGAGCCTTTATGAGGATGATACAGAAAGGAGGTATCAGATGATCATCTATAAACTTCTACTGTTCCGCTAGCAGCCACTACGACAAATCTATAATAGCCAGCTGCTGCTAATTTAACATGATATGGATTCGCCTGTCCATCACCAGATAAGGTTAAAGGAATAGTTTCTTCAGTGCCAGTATATTCGTTTGCCATATAAGCATAGCCATAAGTAACTGTGCAATTAACGAACTTGCAGTAATCAGCACCAATAAAATATGTGAAATAATTAGCGTAATGATTCGATGTATTGTTAAACGTTACGCTTGAATTACACGCCACATAAGTAGAGAAATTTTCTTTGCTTAGAGTTGCTGTCTCCTTTGGAGTGTCAGAAACTCTATTGTCTACTTTATTTGAATTGCATCCAGTTAACGCCATTAATGTGAGTGACAATAAAATTAATAATTTCTTCATATATTTCACCAATCGTCTTCCTCTTCGTCGCATTCATTTCTATAATCGCTGTCATCCCAGCTATAAACATATTCGCCTTGATCCCAGCTATATCCATCTTCATCAATCCATTCGTATTTGCCGGAATCGTAATTCATGCAGTATTTAGGTCCCATATTCATCTCACCTCATGCTTTTGAATTTTGGTAATTCATTAATCAAATCTATGATTTCTTTATCTTTGATGTCTTTGACATCTGCAATAATCACAACATCTGCAATTTCATTGTTTTTGTGCCAGTTTCTTAGTCCGCCCATTTCATCAGTTACATAGTAGTCAAAACTATCTTCTAACCCATTCATTACGCTTCTATTATGAGTAGCACCAAACTTAAGTATCTCCACAGCTTGTTTTTTGTATTTGGAAAGATTTCTAAGGCAAAAGCCTAGAACTCCATTAATTACCGGATTTATAGAACTAAATGACTGGGTATCTTTTCCGAGCGTTTTCTTTTGACGCCTTGTTAATTCATATTCGTATTTTTTGATTTCAAAGATTGTTTTATACAACTCTTCATGATCCAAAAGAATCTCAAAATAATCGTCTTGGCAATAGATACAGTTAGGTGAATAAAACCCTAAAGCGAACTGATAATACGGGTCATAAATATCAGTGAAAAGCTTCACATCACCAGAATTAGCAACTATTCTTGCTAGCTCAATTCCTTTGTCATTAACCCAAAACATACCTTTAGGTACAGTATCAAATTGGTTGTCCCCGAGCCTTAGTTTTAAATGGTATGTATCCCTTAAAAACCTAATGCCGTTTATGGAATTATATTCAACGACATAATCAAGGAAAGTTTTCCCGAATTCATCCGTTTGAGTGAGGGTGTTTTCGCCAGTTTTAGTTAATAGATTTACAAGTTCCTTCTTATATAACTCAGGATCATCCAAATAGGCGTAATATCTAAAACCCTTTGAATATGGAATGTTATCTTTGTCTAAAGGCAATTTGTATGAATTTGGGTCTTTCATTCTTGCTAAAGACACACCGAATATTTTCTCTAATGGTATAATGAATTCATATTTAAGAGGTCTTTGTCCTTTTAACATCTTGGAAAAGTTGGCTTTTTCTTGATTTGCAAAGTCATATGCCTTTTGTCCTTTTATTCCAAGTTCGTGTGCTATTGCTACAAGCAAGTGCGTGTACATCTTAATTCCCTTAATATCCATATAATGGTTTATGTTTTTCTCTAAATCGGTCATGCTCTTCCCTCCATCGGTCAAATATATTATATTGCAGCAAATGCAAAAAAAGTAGTCATTTGCGACAACTTTTGTAGTCATTTTTGCCACACTCATTTTCCAGACTATTTTTTACTCTGTCAAATATGACAACTATTACTATCTATACTTTGTATGAGCAAATAAAAAATCCCTGTTACACCATCAAATGCTTTCGCAGGGATTAATTTATTTTTAAGTTATAAATAGGTGTTTTGATTTAAAATCTTATGTCTTGTTTTTTCCAACCGCTTCTCGCACTGTCGAATTTTGAAGAATCAGTACCATAATACTTTAATGAATCATATTCATCACTCCAGTCATAATAGTTTGTTGAAATGACATCAGCGTTAAAACTATTCTTAGCTGAGTAAGAAATGCAATATTGATATGGATATCCTCCATTAACGAGATATTTCTCAGCAACAATGTAGTAACATTGAGTGTTTGTAATTTTTAAAGAACTAGGGACTTTCAAGTTTTCTTTTATATCCGCCTTCGCTTTTTCAACCCCTTTTTATGCAGGTGTGTTAGGACTGCAACTTGTAACTCCAATCAATGCACTAAACATTAGTGTCGTTTTAATAATTCGCTTAATTGTATTCATTTTTTTACCTCCATTAATATCATAAAAAAATGGTGTCCGTACATTTTACGAACACCATATTAATTCTTTTTTTTATTTTCAAAATAAAGATCCAAACGCGCTCTTACAATATTGATTAATAAGGATGTTTATTAAATCACAGGCTTTAAAGCCTCGTTCAACCCATTCGCTTAAATAATCATTGTAGGTACTATTCCAGTTATCATAATGATAGTAAGTACCTCCATAACTTAGAGAGTTTGAGGTTTTGGAATAGTTCACCATTTGATACTGTATAAAGCATGGGACGAGGAGCCGTAGGTCGCATATGAATTAAAGCAAGCGTTCTTGCCATTAATATATTTACCCTGATCATTTTCTAGGCGTTGAGCTTCACGTTTATGCTCTTCCATTGTCAGAGCAGACTGGAGAACACCCCATTTTTGATATTTTCAACACTATCCATCTTCATAAACTTCATGGTTATATTTATCGCTTTTCTTGTTAGAACAGGTTCCTTTGCCATCTGTATACACCGAATCGCCAAGGAAAACGCCACGTTTATAATCACGCTTCCCACAGTAATACTCACATGACCAGCATTTGTCCTTTTTGAAATTTGAATTGGTTGATATTATTGTTCCTCGTTTTAGATGTTCTTTGATTTAAGAACGGGCGATGCCATTCCTTTTTTGGCGTAGTAATCAGGTATTCTTTTCCCAACAAATAAATCCCTAATTTCTTTAGGAGCGACAATACCTGTAAACTCCTTTCTTTCGCCTTTTTTATGCCATTCGTTTACTTTGTAAACTTCCTTAACTAATCCATCGGTAACCGAAAGAACATAAGGATATTTATTAACGTCTGGGAGACTTATTCTCCAACAACCACGTGTTGCTTCATAACGGGCGTTAGCTGGACCAAATTGATCGGTCATCTCGTTTATTCTCCACCATCTAACTTTAATAATCATATACTTAAAGTCTAGTGGTTCATCGTATGTTTTGGCTGATAATCTTGCTTCAAGTTCATCGGCATTACATACACCATATTCGGAGCCGTGTCCACTTTGGATGTTAGCAAGACCTGGGAAAGCATCAATTAGAGCAGATTCAACTTCAAAAGCCTCTTTTTCTGTTAGATTCCACCTTTGAATAATGTGAATGACGTTTAATCCTGCCTCTCTAATTTCTTGAATTATGCGTAGTTTGTTAGGATCATTGCTTTCATCAATTTCTTTTTTATCGACACCATCATAATATCCAATAGCACCAAGAACGTGTTGAAAAACACGATTGCCTTTTCCTTTTCCTACATAAAATGTTTGGCCATTTCTTGGATCGATTAGTCGGTAAACATAATAGCCAATCTTATTAATTGTTTCTTGCGAGAATTCATTAATTTTGTTCATATTTTTTATAATTCTTTCTGCTTCTAGCTTTACTCTTTCAATAAGAGATTGAGAGGTTTCTTAGAGAAATCATGATTTATAAGATTTCCTATCTTTGATACAAAATCTGTAGAGGATACTCTTACATATGATTTCCCACCAGAGAGAACAAACATATTCTCTTCTGGATACTTTTTAGACTCATAATCATCTTGACTGATTGGATGAAGAGCAATTTTATAATTGCTAACATCTAATCTTAGCATCACGGTATAACTATTAGCCAATAAATCTACTCCAGGCTTGCTAATAGTTATATTGGTTGGATAAATAGTTGCTACTGCATTCTTTTCGTTTTTAGAAAATCATTGAAACATGTATTCCCCCTTTTACTAAGCATATAATACTAATAAATTATAGGAAATTCAATAAAAGTCAAACCTCTTCTATAGTTCTTATTTTTAATATTTTCTAAGGATATGTAACTACTAAACCTAACTCTAAATATTTTATAGTTAAACCTATTTCATAAGATATATTTAATCCTACTCTATGAGAAGTAATCTATTTTGTGAAGCAAAAAAATTAAATCACCATGAAAGCTTGACCGCTAGAGAAGATTGATTTAAAACCAAAAATATGCTATAAATTTTCAAACAAAGATATCCATGTTTGCTTTTAAAATAAACCCATATCTATAGTTGCGAGGGAAGGGAAAATGATTAATATCGCTATAGTTGAAGATGAAAAAGTGGCTTCGGATTTGATATATGATTATCTTTTAAACTACGGCAAGAAATCAGGTGAAGAATTTAACGTCACCGTTTTCAAAGATCCTCTTGCGTTGCTTGAAAATTATAAGCCCACCTATGACCTTATATTTATGGATATAATGATGCCTAATATGGATGGTATGCAAGCTTCACATAAATTACGTGAACTTGACAGCTCGGTGCTTCTTATATTTATTACCAATATGGGAGATTATGCCGTAAAAGGTTATGATGTAGGTGCAAGCGCATTTATTAAAAAGCCAGTATCATATTTCGATTTCGAGCAGAAAATGAGCCGTGCTATTTATACCATAAAAAGCCGTGATGATAAGGTGCTTATTATTTCAAGCGGTACTACTAAATTTAGAATTTTACTTAGAGACTTAATGTATATCGAAGTATCGGGGCATAAATGCATATATCATACTTCAAGCGGAATCATTGAAGGCAGAAATACTTTAAGTTCGCTCTCTAAGCAGCTCGAGATATATGATTTTATGCTCTGCAACAGTTGTTTTCTCATCAATCCTACCTTTATAAAAAATATTAGCGGATATACAGTCAAAGTTGGCGATGATATTTTAGAGATAAGCCGCTCAAAAAAGAAAAATTTCATGATGCAATTCAATAATTGGATAGCAAAAGGCGGAAGTATCTAAAATGGAATTTTCATATTTATTATCCTATATCGGCGGCTCGATAACATTTATAATAGTAACTTTTTGTGGTGAATTTCTTTTCTCCTTAAACTATAAAAGAAAAGATAAATTTGTCTTGAGATATAGCCTTTCTTTACTTATCACATTATCTTTAAGCGTAGCACTTACCATACCCTATTATATTGTCGATGTTATATATAAAGAAATAGTATGGTCAAACATTGTTGTCATCGTCTTATACCTTTCAATGTTTACCTTAACGGTAATAGCCAATAAACTTTGTTACGACGAATCATTTACTTCCTGCCTTTTATCAGGGCTTGCCGGTTACGCCTCCCAGCATATTTTTTATGGTACTTATTCAATAATAAACATTGCAACCAATCTTGAAAACACTATATATGGGCTATTTCATTTTTCGGATATCAATCTTGTATTTGTATGTAGCAATTTTCTATGCATGCTTATTCAGCTTGCTATCGCATCGATTGTACTTACGCTTTGTTATTTTCTAGTAGCACGAAAGACCAATAAAATTTCGCCAGTAGGCTTTGTTCAAAAAAATGTATGCTTTATCACAGGCTCTACAATTATGATTGTGCTTATATTTAATGTGTTTTGTGACGTGTTCGCTTCATTTAATATCGCAACCTCTATATTCGGTAAACTGCTACTCGTCGTTTGTTGTATCTTTATTCTAGTATTTTACTATAATATGCTTGAAGCAGGTTCTTATAAAAACGACTTGGATATCGTCAATAATCTCAACCGATCCGAACGCAGGCACTTTGAAAAACTCAAAAAAGACATGGAACTTATAAGTATAAAGTGTCATGACATAAAACATTATATCGCTATGGCAGGAGAAAACGGCGGCGTTAATGTATCCGAATTAAATGAACTCGTAAACATTTACGAATTAACGATCAAAACAGGTAATGAAATAATAGATACACTTATTGCTGACCGTAGCCTATATTGTTCTGCACATAATATCAAACTAACAGTCATAGCCGACGCATCGCAATTAGATTTTATAAGCGCTTCGGATATGTGCTCCCTATTTGGTAATATGCTTGAGAACGCTATCGAAGCCGTTGATAAAGTCAAAGATGAAAGCAAACGTATAATAAATATAAATATCAGACCTGTTGCAGGTCAAGTTTTTTTCTGCATGGAGAATAGTTATGCGGAAAAGCCAAAAATGGATAATGGTATGCCTGTTTCCTCCAAAGGGGACAAGCAACATCACGGTTTTGGAATGAAAAGCATAAAACTGATAGCAGATAAGTACCAAGGCAGCTTTTCCTGCTCTATCGATAACGGTGTATTTAGAATAAACATTTTGTTTCCTTTAAACAAAAAATTGACGACTTAGGACAAAAAATTACGGCTTAGGACATTGATATTTACTGAATGCCCTTTCTCTTTTAATTTATTAGTGTGATAAAAAATCACAAAATAATAATCATTTATGGAGGAAACCCTATGAGAAACTTTAAAAAGTTTGTCCCCGTAACGGCTATGTTTGCACTCGTTGCAACAACGTTAGGGCTTACTGCTTGTGGAAGCGGAAACGAAGGAGGTAATGGCGGTAACAGCTCATGCAAAAAGACACCTTTTATAAAAGATGTCGTTATTTTAAATGCACCTGAAGTCAATTATCTTTATGGCGATACGTTTGATGAAGGCGACTTCTTGCTTCAAGAAATTTATTCAGATGGGGCAACTAAAAACGTAACAAGTGGCTATCAATTTATAAGAAAGCAAGAAAGCGTATTAGTTGACGAAGAAAATTGGGTTTACGAGGATAAAGATGTAGAACTTACTGCACCAATGACAAGAAACGATACCGAAATTTATATCGAATATAAGACTACATGTCAAGGATACGACCTCACCTATAATCTTACTCAACCTTTAAATGTGCAAGATCCAAATTCAGCGGATACTGTTATTTTTACGGTAGGTACTAACGACAAGGTATATTTCTATGGCGATGGTCACGTTGAGTCTTATGGCGTTCAATGGAACAATGAGTATTGGCAATATGGCACAAATAGCGGTAAATGGAGTTGGAATGGCACTGAACTTGTAATAGCTATGAAAAATTATAATTCAAATATCAGTGAAAATCCTGCTGATGAATATCGTGAACTTTACGTAACAAAGAATGCCGATGGCACTTTCACATTCAAATATGAATGGGCAGCAAGAACTGAAGCTCTTCCAGGCGGAGGATTTAAAACCTATACTTTTGGTGGAACCGTATCCAAGAGCGACGTTAAAAGAAGACTTACTCCTTCTAAAACATATGGCGATCAAAATTTAAAGGGTAAATATTCAAAGCAAACGGATCACGTTAAAGGTTAACTTCGGAGGAAAAGCTAAATGAAGTCATCTAAACTTTTCAGAGGGCTTTCGGCAGTATCCATATTCCTTTTCTTTACAATAAACGGACTTACCGTCGGAATGTTTAATGGTGCGGGCTTTATTAATAAAGCGCTTAACACACCAACTTCAATATATGTAAAAAAGGAAAACGGAACACAAGAAATCCCAACCTACTTTAAGAGTGAATTCTCAAAAGATATAAATAATTTTACCCAAGATGAGTTAAAGGCTAAAAACGAAGCGGCTGAGAAATTTATCGAAAGCGAAGAGGAAGAGAGCGCAGTTCTTTTAAAAAACGATAATAATGCACTTCCTCTTACAGCAGAGGAACAAAAAAAGGTAAGCCTCTTCGGTTATACCACTGTTTCGCCTTACTATCGTTCACATTCAGGCGGTGGCGGTTCTCAAAGAACGGTATCTTTCTTGGAGGCTTTGGAAAGCCGTAATATAAAGTATAACACTACATTGACTGACTTATATAGCGGACTTTCATATGAAAGAAACTATAAATCGGTTGCTGAAGCGCCTCTTTCCGTATATAGTGAATCGGTTAAAAGTTCATTCGCATCGTATAACGGAGCTGCGATAGTAACACTTTCGCGTGAAGCTGGCGAAAACGACGACTTAATTACAAATTATCAAGATAGCGATGGCACCGTTCATTCAATTCTCGCTCTCAACAAAAACGAGAAGGATATGCTTAATCTCGTTAAGGAGTATAAAGAGAATGGCACATTTAAAAAGATTATAGTTCTTCTCAATACTTGTAATACTATGGAAGTCGGATGGCTCGATGAATACAAAGTAGATGCCTGCCTTTGGATTGGAGGCCCTGGAATGAGTACCGGTTTCTATGGTGTGGCGGATTTACTTACTGGCGAGGTTAATCCTTCTGGTAAATTAGTCGATACATATTCTACAAGTTCGCTTTCTGCCCCTGCAATGCAAAATTTCGGCGCGATGAGCACTAATAATCTCGTATATGCGGAAAATATTTACGTAGGATATAAATATTATGAAACCCGTTACGAAGACGTGATTTTGAATAGATATGGAGCAAATTCCACTGTAGGAGTTTACGCTTCAGAAGGCGCTTGGGATTATGCCAAGGAAGTAACCTATCCTTTTGGATACGGACTTTCCTACACTACTTTCACACAAACATTAAAGGGCGTTAAAGACAATGGTGATGGCACCCTCACAGTTACCGTCAACGTAAAGAACACGGGCGAGGTCGCAGGTAAATCGGTTGTTGAAATTTATTCGCAAACACCTTATGGAGATTACGAAAAAGAAAATCTTGTTGAAAAGTCAGCTATACAACTTGCAGGCTTTGAAAAAACAGATAAATTAAACGCAGGCGATGACGTCGACGTAAAAGTTGCCGTTGATAAGTATTTCTTAGCTTCATACGATTATAAGAAGCTTGGCGGATATTATTTAAGTGCTGGTGATTATTATCTCGCTCTTGGTGATAACGCGCATGACGCATTAAACAACGTGCTTGCAGCGAAAAACGCTACTGGTATGGTTGATTTTGATGGTACATCTATTAACGGTGATAAAAACAAAGTATATCATTGGACCGAAAAATTCAATTCCGATCTCTATAAGATAACAAAAGCAGGTGGAACAGTAGAAAATCAACTACAAGCAGCGGATATTAACACTTGGAAGACAAATGAAGTTAAATACCTTACTCGTCAGGATTGGCAAAATACTTACCCAACAAAGCTTTCAATAGAAAGCACTGCTGAAATGCTTGCTGCTTCAGAAGATAAAGAGTATAAAAAGCCTGAAAACGCAATATCTTCAAACGATGTTAAAAACGACCAAAACCTCGGTATTAAAATAGCTGATATGTGGGGTGTTGATATTGACGCCGTTGATTCAAATGGCGAAAATATATGGGATAAATTCATAAGCCAACTCTCCATCGACGAGCTTGTGTCACTTATGTGCGACCAAAACGCTATCAGCGCTATTAAAGATATCGGCTTTTTAGGAGGAACTAACTCAGATGGAATAGATGGTGTAAACGTTAACTGCTACATAAGCCAAAACGTTGCGGCAGCATCGTGGGATAGAACTCTTTTACAAAGACGTGGCGAGTTTATTGGCGAAGATTGTCTATTTAAAAAGGTTCAGTTCCTTTGGGGACCAGGCGCAAACTATCACCGTCATCCATTCTGTGGAAGAAACTTTGAATATTATTCAGAAGATTCTTTAATCGGTTATGAAATGGCTGCAGCTCAGGTAAAGGGCTCAGAAAGCAAAGGCGTTGCCGTAGGTATTAAGCACTTTTTCTCTAATGATCAAGAAACAATGCGTGGAGGCATATTCACTTGGTCTACTGAACAAGCATTTAGAGAAATTTATCTCCGTCCTTTCGAAGGTGCTTTCGTAAAAGGTGGCGCTACTGCAACTATGACTACAAATAGTCGCGTAGGATTACAATACGTAGGTCAATATAAAGAGCTTACAACAAATATATTGCGTAACGAATGGGGTTTCTATGGCATAGTAATTACCGATGCAGGAGGCGGATATACTTCGATTCCTGACTTCCTTGTAAGTGGCGGAAATATGTTCTGCTTCTGTGGAAATGCAGAAGAAGTAAAAAGAGAATTAAGACGTGCGATTTTAAATGGCGACGATGGCAATTTGTTACAGGTACTACAAGAAAACGCAAAGGAAATTCTCTATACCTACGCACATACTAATCTTATGAATGGACTTACTTCCGACTTTGACGTCATTGAGGTTACTCCTTGGTGGCAAACAGCGATGATTGCTGTTAACGTAGTAATAGGTGTAATAACATTAGGTCTATTAGTTTGCTTCGTTCTTTTTACATATGTTTTAAAGAAAAAAAACATTGTGGAAATAAGTGAAGCGAAAAAAATGTGATGGAGGGCAATAAAAATGAAATTTCTTAATTATTTCAAAAACAAATCTGTTGCTTTCTACCTTTTCCTTGCTTCAAGCGTAGTAGGCTTAGTAGGTACAATAATATATGCAGCTTATAGCGGTTCTGCTTATGGCAAAATTAACGGAGGGTCTGAAGTTGGCAGCCATTTCAATACGTTGATATTCGTATTAATGCTATTAGGTTCGCTTACCTGTGTCTTGCCCCTTGTAAAACCTGAATGGAAGTTTACTCCTATCGTTCCTATAATTTTTTCTTCTGCAGCGTTTGGCTATTATATCAATGATAGACTTGTAATGATAGAAGAACATCTTAATCATATTTATGGGATGATGGAAAGTGGCGGTAATCTAATAACAGTTATAGTCATATTCGTGTTTATGCTTATTACTTCAATAACGCTTATAGTTGCATCGTTTATGAATAACGAAAAGAAGACAAAACGTAATTAATAAGACAAGTTTGTACTGTTAAATATTATATTTTTCTACTCCTTATTGATTATTCCCGCGTGGATCGTAAATGCGATTTGCGCGGGTTTTATAATAAAATTCAAATAGTAAAAGTGATTCTTACTACGCTTACTGCTCGATTTGAAGTACAACATTAATGCAAGCTTGTAATGTTCAAAACTTTCGCTAGATTAAATATTTAATTAAAGGTTTCCCAATCC
>FR878757.1 GCA_000434395.1 Clostridium sp. CAG:568
CACTAGAGAGTTTTTAGAAAAAATAGATGGAGAAACTAAGTTTACTAATTTTTATTCCGTGGAAGATATTGCCAAATTTAAGGAAAGTTTTAACTCTTTACTTATTATTAGAAATAAATTGGCAAATGAATATAATAAAATTTCTTTCAGAAATGAAGTTTTTAATAAAATATATGATTGTTGCTCAAATTATTCAACTGATATAGGAGTAAAGCAAAGCACTCGCGAAAAGGCATATACTTCCTATAAAAATAGAAAGCAAGAATTTAAAGATAAAATAATCCAGACAATTAATTTATTTTGGTCACAAAACAATATTACTCTTCCAAGCGATAATGAATTTAAGGATGGAATTGGTACTTCACTTAATAAAGGATTTAAATTTGTATCGAAAGCCAACTATTACGGCCAAAAGGAAAGCACCATTTTCAAAGAAATGCTGCAAGATATATTTAATCAAGAATATAGAGAAATAAATAAATTGAATCAAATATTAGATAACGCTACATTCTGCAAAGCCGTTTATAAAGCCTCAAAAAACGGGAATCCTGAAGAAGCCATTAATAAGAACATAAATAGTTACATCAAAGAAAAAGAATTTATTTCACACGAAATCTATTCTTCATCGGCAAATAGCGGGGATATTATGGGGCAAACTTTAGGTCAAAAATCTATAGTTTTATATAAGTTATTAACGGATATACAAGATAAATACAGTGTAATCTCAATAGACCAGCCCGAAGATAATTTATCAAATCGAAAGGTTTTGAACCAACTATGTGCATATTTAAATAGTATTCGTGATAAAGAACAAATATTCATAGTTACACACAATCCCATTTTAGTTGTTAATCTAGATGTTGATAATGTTATTTATGTAGAAAACAAAAATGGTAAACTTAATATTGAAAGTGGACCATTAGAGAAAAAGAACATGATTAATATCATTTCAAATGAAATGGATGGTGGAGTGGAAGAATTGGAAAAGAGGTTTAAATTATATGAAAGTAATAGAGCTTAAGACAAATCAGAATTCTGATGTTGAAGTCTATTTTAACAATTCGTTAAAGTTTACCATAAGCAAATCAAAAAAAGAATTAAGCGCTAATGAAATAGCATCATTATTTATTGAAAATGCACAAAGTGAAAAAGATGATTTTCAACTTAGTTTGGATCGAAATAGTGACAATTACAAAAGTAATGAGAAATGGATAGAACCTGTTTATAAGTTATTTGATGATATAGTAAACGCAGTAAACAGTATTGATATAAGAAGTGATATAAATAAAGAAATTAAAGAACTTAAATAGATAAAAAAACAAAATGCACTTTTAAAAGACAATAAAGAAAGGAGAATCTTCATGCAAGAAGCAGTAAAAAGATTCGTAAAAGAGTGTTACGAAAATTCTAGTAAAGAAGGCGATAAAGTTAAGCCACACGGTTTGACACTTATAGACATGCCAACAGGCAGTGGTAAAACTTACAATACTATCCAACTAATTTCTAAATTCTTAAAGTGAGAAGTCTTTCAGGACCGGCCTAAGAATTTTAGGATTTTCTATTTAACTCCTCTTAATAAGAATGTTAAGGATGCTTACAATGATCTAAGAGATTCTTTGAGAAAAGAAGGACGAGAAGATCTTTTTAATAGCAATTGTCTTTGGCTACAAGCTAATTATCAAGCTGTTAAAGATAATTTTTCCAATGTAGAGCAATCAATTTCTGTTGATTTGAAAAGAAAGGATAGTTTCCAAAATCTAAAAAAATATATAAACGGAATAAAAAACTCCACTCTAGTCTCAGATGATTACACTTCAGATTCCTTAGCAATGCTTGAAAATGAAATACGAGAAAAATTTGAGCCTGCTTTTAGATCTGATTTAAAGACTTTGCTGAATAACATTTGTCCTAACACTGATGCAAAGCGAAAGAAAATTCATGATGACTGGAAATGGATTCAAAAGCTTTACCCAGCTTCTTTAATTGAAGAAAGAAAAGTTATTTTTATGAGTGTTGATAAGTTCTTTATGCTTAATGATCCTATAATATCCAGACCATATAGTTTCATTAATTCAAAATAGATCGAAGGCTCTTTAGTTTTCATAGATGAATTTGATGCATCAAAGGAATATATCCTTAGAAGTCAAATTCAACAAAGCACTCAAAATAAGCTAGATTTAGTTAAATACATATCCACTTTGTCTTCAACTTTTACTTCTCATAATTTCTCTGCTGAACTATTTCCTAAACCAAAAGATAGCAATGAAAAGAAAAGCTCTAGATATGCTTTTAATGAACTAAAGAAAGTGGTTGAAGATTGCCGTGAAAAATGTAAACTCGACTATCATTTCAAGTTAGAAAATAGCGATAAAGAAAAACGTTGTTTTATATTCCAAGATAAAGATCTTCATATGATTTATAGTACAAAAGACACCCCATCTTTTAGTCTTTATAACGATGAAAATAAAGGACTTAATGTAATCAAGGTTGGCAAAGAAAAAGAAGGAAGTAAAGAATTCTTTAAGCTTATCTATACTCTAACTGGCGCTCTATCTTTCTCCAGAAGAACCTTCTCAATGATGTCTAGGAATTATCTAAATTATTATAATTATAGTAAACGTCAGAAAGATGATGATATGATGACACCCGAAGAATCTGTTTCAACTACTCTAAATGAATTTGATTTAGATTCAAACATTTCAAATGTTATTCAAAAACTTGTAACAAGTGAATTTCGTTTTGCATTAAAGAATAAGCCGAACAAAATAATTGGTGGAACTTTCTATACCAATGGGTTCCGTTATTTTGACTTTATTGATGATCTCTCTCATGACACTACAACAGTAATTGGCATGTGCTTCCTCAATAATACACCTGAGAATTACATCCTTTCCTTGGCTTCAGTCGCAATGGTTGTAGGTATATCAGCCACAGCTACTATTGACACTGTCACTGGAAATTACAATTTAAAATATTTAAAAATGAAGCTAGGAAAGAATTTTATTCCTTTATCTAAAGAAGATTCCAATCGAATATCAGAAGAATT
The DNA here is from genome assembly GCA_000434395.1 of Clostridium sp. CAG:568. Taxonomy (GTDB): domain Bacteria; phylum Bacillota_I; class Bacilli_A; order RFN20; family CAG-288; genus CAG-568. Next base: position 3,047 of record FR878757.1, read on the forward strand.
CAAGAAGAAGTACAAAGAAGGCCGGGAGTATAAAGTAAATGTTGTGCCATTGGATTCTTCTCATAATGAAAACGAAGATTATGCAAAAGATATATTTACTAATCCAGATAACATTGAAGATTTAAGTGCACAATTGGACTTCTTTAATAGTAAGGTTTTCGATAAGCAAAGATATATTAGAGTTTTATTAGCAATTAAAAAGTTTATCAATGATCCAAACGGTAAAGCTATGCTCGTTTTAACCAATTACAACATGAAAACATTTGGCACTCATCCATTTAATAGGGATCATATGGATACATTGGTTAAAGAAATAAAAGCCGAAAATAATATTAAAAAAGATGTTTCTATCCACGTTTTGCACGGAAATATCTATGAATTTGAAAAACAACAATATCAAAATGATATTAAAGCAGGTAAGAAAGTAGTCTTATTTACAAGTTACCCGGCATCCGGAACCGGTCAAAATCTTCAATATTCCTTATTGGAAGGTGAAGACAAAAAAGGAGATCAAAAAGATATTGATTCTATTTATCTTGAAAGACCAACAAATGCTATTGTAAATATCAATCTGTCTAATGCTGATGAGGAAACTACTCTTAGTGAAGAGGATCTAATTAAATATATCTACCAAATTGAAAGTCTTCGTTATCAAGGAGAAATTGATAAAGATACTGCTTTAGCTAGAATCAAAAAAGCTTTCAAAATCAAAATGAAGGGTGAGTTGCAATCAACTAAGTTTAGATCAAATATTGAGTACGAAACCCCATCTGTAAACAATCATCTTGTAAAGATTTTAGAGCAAGCCGTTGGTAGAATTTGCCGTACAAGAGATAAAAACAAGAATGATGTTAATATTTATCTAGATAGCAGTATATTTGAAAAGATTAGTTTTGATTCAGTTAAGAATAAGCTTTTGAATAAAGAATTTAGGGCTATTGTTGATATGTCAACAAAGGTTATGCCTAATGACCACTTGGACGAATCCTTTAACCGAGCTATCAATAAATCCGAAGATTTAGCTAAATCTCTAGAAAATCTGATTGAGAAAAATGCAAACTCTTGGCCTTCTGAAGATCAAAAGGATTGGAAGGATATAAGAGAATGGTTGTTGAAGCATCCTACCTGTTCTAAACAAGACCTTTTGGAACATAATGAATTTGAAAACTTATATTTTGAATTATCTGATGATAAGGAAAAGCAAGCTATTCTATATTTCTCTAGTAAGAATGATTTAAAGAATAACACTAGGATTTCTCTTACAAAGCAAACCTATGCTGAAAAGGAAATTTCTGAAGAAGAATGTGGTCTAGTTAAACTCATTAAAATCCCTGCTGTTCAGAAGTATTTTAGAGAAAAGGGGTATGCAGAAAGATTCTCTCCCAATGAAATGATGATGCTTCCTTCTACTTATATTAACCTGTATAAAGGTGCTCTTGGTGAAGCGGTTGGGGAAGCCATTTTCAAAAAGGAATATGGCATTGAGCTTAGAGAAATCGAGGATCCTAATAAATTTGAGAAATTTGATTTTGAAGTTCCTAATTCTGATGGCATTTATATTGATTTTAAACTTTGGTCTACCGATTCTGAAGAAAATGGTGAAAAGCTTTTAGAAAAAGCACAAAGGAAATTGGAATCAATAAATGGAAAGAAAGCTTTCATTGTAAATATCATTTGTAGCAATGATAATTTAAGCATCAAAGATAATGGCAAAATATGCCGTGTTCCGAACATAGTTAAACATTTCGGAAATTGCCTTTATGTTGATTTGAAAAAGAAGGAAGAAGTCCTTAAAAAGATTATAAATGGGGTGGATTATGGCACTAATTAATAAACTTACTTGTTTATTTAATTTTAATTTAATAGATGAACAATATGATATTTTTCAGATCACAACATCAGAAAATTATATTGATGATGGTTCCTATGTTCTTGATAAGCCAACATTGAATTTAAAGGCTTTATCACTTGTTTTTGATAGAGGTAAGTCAGCCTATGCTTTATTTAAGAAAGGTTCTATAGATGGTCACCATTTGGCTGAAGGCTTAAATGATTCAAAACTTTCTACTAAAAAGATCTTTTCCAATGAAGTCAAAAATTATGTTTTACTTAGGCTTTTTATGTTCGCTTTATCTAATTATTCCACCGATGAAAATATGTTCAATAACATTGGTGGTCGCTTGTTCCTTACTCATCCATTGTGGAAAAGTAAAAATGGAAAGACAATTAAAGCACTAGATATTAATGTTAGTAACGAACTACAAATCAATGCAAAAGCCACGACTTTTACATCATTTAAAGTTTATAAGAATAAAAGCAAAGTTCTTTCATCTCTTCCAAAATATATTCTTCTCCCTAATGGAAAATTTAGAAGAGTCTTAAATGATGATCAGTCTAAGGATTTCTATATCAATAAAGGATTTCCAGGCAAAAAGACTGAGATTCCTTTCCTTGATTTAAAGATAGATCAGCTTAGGTTAAACCGTGCTTTCTATATAATGAAGACTTTGGATCTTATGAACTCAAGATTCAAAGACTTTTTATCTGTCTCCCTATCCTCCATAAATGTTGAAAAACAAGTAAGAAATAGAAGAGATACAGATTTTATAGATAAATCATTTGAGTGTGTATCTACTCATAATATTTATCTTTCTAGATACATTGAACCAGGAGCTTATGATAATGAATTTGAGAGTTTAAAAACACAGATTGAAAATTTGTTGGGTAAAGAAATTAATGCCTTCCCCAATCAAGATAAAAATGATATGGAAATTGTTTTTTTACACAACGAAGAATACTACCAAGGCAAAGATGATCCATATAAAAAATTATCTAGAGATCATGTTGTTCAATGCGTTACTTTAGAAGATTCAGTAGATAAAGTAATCTCTGATAACAAAGTTGTTATTAACACTATTTTTAAAGAGATGACTATAAAAGATGACATCTTGAATAAACATCAAATATCTCTTGATGATTGGAAATCCTTTGGCTTCACATCCGATTGGATTTTTGGCGATGTGGTGGATGGGAAGAAATTCTTTATGATTATCCATCCTGATGGTTCTTTTGAATTTGAAAGACAAATTGGAATCTTAAATCGTTTTAAGAGCCCTGATGTCATAAGCCTTAGCAAGATCTTAGATGAAACTAATTTAAAAGGAAAGCATATAGTCATGGATGATAAAGGAAATGTGAACATCATTTCTAGGACTGATTTATTTTGTATGCCTAATTCTGAGCTTTTTAAACTTCAAAAAGTAAGTAGAAGCAAGGAATCAAGAGACAAATATCTTGAAGGAGTTGTGGATATTAATCTTTTTAAAGATGAAAAAGACTACTTCTATAATGCTGGAATAATTGGCTATGGTATGAACACAGGTATTCCAAAAGCTAATCTTCTTTATAAAATTACAGTAGTGAAAGGCGAAAATATTATCGAAAAAATTCTAGAAACTATGGCTGTAATGTTTGTAAAATATAATAATTTCACAATTCTTCCCTATCCATTCAAATACCTACGAGAATATATTAAGACTTTAGATAAATAGACTCAACATCTTGCTCTTTAGCTAAATCTATTCTAACTTTCTCAATTACCCTATATAGCTTTGCTAATCTATTGTGATCATTAATAAGCCTATTAGCTGATTTGGTAAAAGCTTTATTTCTATCTTTTGACTCATACACCCATTCAATAAAGCATTCATGAGCATATCTATTTCTAATCTTTGTGATTTGATCTAATAGATCGTAATCCTCAGTGTCTAAAAATGGATGCTTCGATGAAGAATCTTTTTCTTTGAGTTTTTTCACTGTAGTTCCTAAAGTTAGTTTCTTAATATTATCAAAATTGATATTTGGGTTAAGAAGAAAGTAAGTCAATTTCAAATCATGTTCAATACATTGAGAAAAATAAAGAACTCTGCCTACCGCCCGAAAATAATCATCTTCATCATTGATTTTAATTATTGTTTCCATAAGATTTCTCCTCAAATATCCTTAAAACTTTAACACATCCTAATTACATAGCCATCGTCAATACTGAAAACACCAAATAAGCAGAGCTTACAATCAATGAGATCCAGTTCTTACGATGGATAGGAAGGCTTACTAAGCCTAAAGCTAGGAAGAGGAAGACTAGATTAACCATAATCACATTGGTATACATTCCCATCCTAACAAAGGTTATTACTAAATAAGTAAGGGTAATTACTATAGTAGAAATAAGCAAAGGATTTACTTTGATCTTCCTTTCATCTTTATTGATGTTATTACTTATAACATTAATGAAATTAAGATTATAAAAAAATAAAAAGACATATTTTAAAATGTTGCTTTTATAAGAATTATATATGCCTTATAATTTTTAAAAGAGAGCTCTTCTATGGATTATAAATTTATAACTATTGATGGATATCAGATATTGGTCGATAACAAGCGTGGTTTTATTAATTTGACTGATATTGCAAAGATGTTGAATTGCGAAGTCGAAAAGATAAAAGATCCTTTGAACGTTAGTGCTGGTAGCAAGATTTATACAGACACTAATGTTATTTCTTGCTCGGATAAAACTTATTATTCTTTGGATGTTGTAGTTATATTTGTTTTTGATTATGACTATAAGATAGCATTCAAATTATATGAATCCGCTTTGAATAATGGGTTAATATTTAATGAATATATCAATCACAAAATTGATGAAGAGAAAAAAACATTCAATGAATTGAGATCTATTGTAAAAGAACAGGAAGATGTAATCGATACTTTTTATAAATACTATGATGCTGGAAATGAAAATAACTCTAATGGTGACTATAGCTTTATCTCTACAGAAAGTTTGCAATTTTTAATAAGCTTAATTAAAGATATATACGATTTTGGTGATAGTTTCGGTGTCATAAGAGACTATTCATTATTATTAGATATCTTATATGGAATTAATTCAGCACTTGGAGATGATGAAGATGAAATAAAATTTGATGAATATGATAGTGTTTCATACATAGTGAAAACTATGTATAACATCATCAAGAAGAAACCTTTTATCAAAGGCAATGAAATCATCGCTTATTTCATTGCTTATTATTATTTGATTAATTCTGAATTGATAGAAGAGGAAGGATCAAAGATGGTTTCTAGTGAAGACCTTTGTCTAGCCATAGGTCTTATCATAAATTCAAACGATGATAATGCAGTAGATTCTTTAAAGAAAGCAAAATCTTTATTAGCTAAGCATTATGATCTTCCAAATTATAATTATGAAAAAAAGCCAAATTCTATCCTCGATACATCTAAAGAAGGAATAATTGAATACATTATTTCTTCAATAGAAGATTTTAGTGGATATCAAGGATATTATGATTTTTACAAAGGAAAAAGTATTGTCTATAAGATTCATTACCATGGAAGGTATAATAACTTCTCTTTAAATAGAGCAAAAACATTCTTATCTAATAACACTTTATATTTTAAAGGAGTTTTATATTGCTATTCTGAAGCTCCTACTGATTTGAGAGGTAGAGATGAATTCTTAAAAGACATAGTTGAAGAAATAAGAATTAGAAGTTATGATGATGTAATAACTCCTTTCTTAAATAGTTTAAAGAAAAAAGTAAAACCTTATTTTGATTTAGATTCTATCTCTATAAAATTTGACTTTGATATAAAGACTAAATTTGATGAAGATTATGAGTGGTGATTAAAGGAGTTACTTAATCTAAGTTTACGTCGAAGGATTTTACTTGGATATATTTATTTCTTTATTACTTCTAAGGTCGGAATGGTCGTATTGATCATTCTACCTTGTGCTGCAATTTGTATATAAGATTATCTATATGGTTATGGATGAAAAGAAGAAAGAAAGCATAAATAATTCTGAAAATGATAAAGAGAAATAGAAGATTTGAAGAATAATTTAAATAAAGACTATTAATATTCAAGTTAAATATATTAGGATGAGTAAATATTTACTCTTTCTGTTTTAAAAAAACCAACTATTTTTACACAAGTCTTTACATAGTAAATAGCATTACTTATAATATTGAAGATTTAAACTACTATTTATTTTTTATTAAAGGGATAAAACATAAAAGAAAGGATTTTTTTATCTATGCGTAAAGAATTGAAATCAAAGTCTAGACGTAAGTGGTTGTTAGGTGGTTCGTTAGCTTTTGCTTCTGTCGCATTATTGACAACTGGTTTTGCTACTTGGGTTATCGGTACACAAAAGACCTCTGGAGATGGTCAACTTAATATTGGTGTTGATACAGTCGAAGATAAATCAGTAGAGCTAACTTTTAGTTTAGATGAAAATGACAAGAAAATTTTTGTTGCTGAAGATGCTGAAAAATCATCAAATGATAATTTACCTATTGAAAAAACTGTTACGCCTGATTGGAGTATAAAAATAAAAGAGTTGAATGTCGTTGTTGGAGAAACACTTTATAATTCACTCAAGGCTAAACAAAAGGAAAAACAAGAAGCTGGACAAGATTTAGGTTTAAAGATTGCTTTTGAGCTTCAAAAAGATGTAGCAGCAAAAGATGATAAAAATTCGGTAACTGATGATAAGGTTAAAGTGAGAGGTGGACAAACAGGATCGTCTTGGAATTATATAAAATTAGCAAAAAATGAATTTGATGTCACTTTACCAGATTCTTATCCTGCAGGTGGAAGGATTTATGATATAAATGATACACCTGATAATAAAACATTTTCTTTCACTTGGGGTTCTTATTTTGGTGAAAAAGCTCCTAGTGTTTTCTACAAAGAAAATGAACCTACAGAGGGCTTGCGTGGATACTATCAAAATGCTTTGAAAGAGCTTCAAGCAATGAATAAAGCTTTAGACAAAGGCACCTTAAATTTAACTGCTACTTTTGATTATGGACAAACAACAGTAGGTGAATAAACACTTTGAAGAAGAAAGTAAGAAATAATAAAGTAATTTTAGCTTCCATCTTAGCTTTGGGTTGTTTAACTGCTGCTAGTGTTGGTTTCTCTTCTTGGGTAATTGGTGCTCAAAACATTAGCACCAAATCTAATGTGGATGTCACTGTTGATGATGTTAAGGATCATAGATTTAATGTTGATGCTTCTTCCAAGTCAAAAATCAAATTAGGACCTAGCACAAAAGGACCATACATAAGTTATTCTGGAAATGCACCCGAAGAAGCATTGGATTTTTCATTCAGCTTAACGTTTACTGCTAATGATGGTAAGGCATTCGACTTCACATCTTTAGGTGATCAAAGTTTCAATATAAATTTTAGTTTTACTGATACATTGAAAATAAACGATGATGGATATGAATATATCAAATTTCCTTCTGGAACAATTGGAACAATTAGCAGCTCTCCTGGATTTACTGAAAGTACTGGTGTAACAGCTACTCAAAATAATAATGAAATAACTTATAATGGAGCATTAGCTTGGGGAAGTTATTTTGATGGTCAAAACCCATCTTTATTGAACGATCCTAAGGATGTTGATTCATATATAACAGGATTAAATCATCTTAAAAAATGCTTAAAAGATAATGCCGCTTTTGAAATCAAAGTAAATATAGTAAAAAAGTAGTTTAAAACAATCTCAATCGAATAAGAATGCAATAAAAAACGAAGAATATTAATTCTTCGTTTTTTCTTATGCTTAGCTAGGAT
>FR878758.1 GCA_000434395.1 Clostridium sp. CAG:568
TCGCCTTAAGTTAGTGACATTGGCACATAAGCTCTCTTTTTTCAAGTTCGAAAACAGTATAAGATTTAGTGATTTAAGAATATCGAACTTGCGACTATTATTCTACTGCTAAAGTCTTCAATGTTGGCATAGTATTATCTACTAAATTCCAAGAATTTGCTGATAAGTCCGAATATGTAGTTGCTTTGGCCGTAGAGAAATCAACATCAGTATGAATTCCAGATGTATCTTCAATAGGTCCACCCCACTCCCATGCACTTCCATAAGCCAAATCCGAGCTTTGGTTCGTGTATATTCCGCTTACAGTAAAGGTCTGTTTAGAAGGAGCAAATCCCGGTTGTGTTCCATCACTAGTGGATCCACCTGCTGGATATGCACATATTGCCATATGGACATCTTTACCTTCACCAGAGACATTTACAACAGAGCTCTTAACAGTTGCACTCTCCTTCAAAACACCACAGATAGAAGCGCCGAAAGCGAACCAACTAGCTGATCCGTTATTGAATGACTGAACTGAATTGAATAAGCAATTTTCGACAGTTCCAGAAAGAATATTCGTAAGAATAGCTGTACCCCAACCTAAACTGTTTTTAGTCAATGTTCCATCGACTTCAAGATTCTTAATTGTTCCGCTGACTTCTTGGAACATTCCAGAGTTATTATGTCCAGCATCGTTGTTCTCAGAAGATATGATAGAGAAATTAGATACTTTATGACCACGTCCATCTAAAGTTCCAACTAACTTTCTAGTATCACCATTTCCATTGATTTCCATTCCACCTAAATCGATATCAGCTGTTAAGATAAAGTCATCTTTAATGGTGTTCTTAGCAAGAATCTTAGACTTGAATTCATCTGCTGTGGAAATCTTAACATATTTATCCAAAGATTCAGTAATCTCAATCTCAACTTGATCTGTCACTTCGACTTCCCCAATAGTAGCAGTCAATTTAATAACTTCTTTTCCTGCACTATCAGTTGTGAACTTAGCAGTCTCACCATTAGTCTTATCAAAACTACCACTATAATTTTCGCAGCTCCATTTATAAGTAACTTCATCTTTATCCTTGTTGGTGACATTAGCAGATAAATTGATTGTTTCTCCAACTTTAACAGAAGTTTTATTAGCTACAATCTTTACTCCAACATCCTCAGCAGACAAAACTGTGAATACAAGCTCTTTCTTAACTGACGGATCAGCCTTAGAAGCGATTGTAATAGTCGTTGTTCCAGCACTCAAGGCATTAATAAGACCAGTTTCTGAAATAGTAGCAACTGTCTCATCACTAGATTCCACCGAATATCCACTCTTAGTCGAATCGTTCTTGACTGATATCTTCAATTTCACTGATTGACCTACTACAGTCTTAGTTGCTCCAGTAACAGTCAAAGTAATTTGCTTTTGTACTGTCTGAGATCCATTTCCACCATTATTTGAATTGTCTCCGTTTCCACAAGACACTAATCCAAAGCAAGACAATCCCAATAAACTAATTGCTAATATTTTATTTAATTTCATTTTATTTTATTCCTCCATTTTTTATTAAGCATCTTTTTTAGTGGTCCCATCAGTAGCGACTACAGCACTCTGAGCACCATTCCATGTTCCATCGACTGTGTAAGTACAATTGGTGTAAGTTCCAGATCCAATAGAACTAAATGATTTAATAGTATTGCTTGCCGTATTCACATGGAAAGCTACAGAAGAATCTTCAACCTTACCTTCGTTCGAAAAGAACATTCCAGCAAATGTATTTGTTGCACGTTTTTCAACTACAGTCATATCGATATGAACATTTGATATAGTTCCTTTATTTGTATGAGCTAATGGACCTCTATTAGCTTCGATAGGATTGCTCGTCTTTATATTTACATTTCTCACAACACCGCTAGCAGCGATAATGTTGAACATATCCCAACTGATATCACCTGTGATGGTATGTCCTTGTCCTTCAAATATTCCAGAGAACTCACCAGCCATCCACATCATTTGTGTGGTAGTCAAATCGTCACCTGTCAAATCGATATCATTAGACAAGTAGAAATTCCTCGTAGTATAAGCAGCACCCTTATCAAATACAGTTTTGAATGTTGCTACATCCTTAATTTCAAATGCATCATTTGGAATTTCATATTTAGGAGCATCAGCAGACTTAACAGTGAATGTAATAGCTTCAGCAGTTAAAGTCTTATCTCCTAATTTTGCACTCACTGAGACAGTAGCTTCACCAGCAGCTACAGCTGTAATTCCAAATGTTCCATCATTATTGTTGGTTACACTAATCACTGAATCATCGCTAGGATCAAGAGTATAAGAATAATCAGATAATGTTTCAGTCGAATACTTCAACGAAGTAGTTATGGTTGCAGTCTTTGTGCCATCTTCTTTCATTGAAAGAGAAGTCGTATCAGCACTAGCAGTAAGCTTTGCTTCAAGCTTTTCAGGTGCTTCGCTATCATGAGCCAAGGCAGGCATCTTGTTATCTTCAAGGGTCCAAATAGATGAATCCAGCGTTGTATAGGCTGAAGCTAAAGTAGAATCAAAGGGAGTGTGATTGATATTCTCCATAACCTGTGCTGAGATATCACGTCCTTCAGGATTAAATGGCTTATAGTTCTCATTTTGAGTATCATGAGCTATGTTTGTATATGCATTCTTCATCACCTGTGTTCCAGTCCATGAATAAGCAAAGAATGGTAAACACATAGCATCAGTTGCATCGAGGTTAGTTACTACATTCTCAACCTTTGCTTCATTTTGAAGTGTAGAGGCAATAACACCATTTCTTGCCCAAGTCCAATCGACCCCAGTTTGAACATTCTTAGCCTCAAACAAACAATCAGTAATTCTAGCTTGAGGTCCACTGACTTCCTTTGCAAGTAGTCCACTAAATCCGGCTGCGTCAATTGTTCCTTTGATATGAATGTTTCTCAATACACCTTGATACATCCAGAATAATCCAGTAGCTTTATCAGTCTCTTGAGAAGAATCATTCTTTACTACAAAGTTTGAGAGTGTATATCCTCTTCCATCAAGAGTTCCGACAAAGGTAGAATTATTTGCTCTTCCATTGACTTGCATTCCACCCAAGTCAATGTTAGCGCCTAAGCAGTACTTTCCGTTTATTACATCTTTCTTATTCAATAACTCAACCATCGCATCAGCAGTTTTAATTTCGGTATATTTGGTATAGTCTGCTTCTACTGTAATATTCAAAGAAGCCTTGTATTCTTTTCCGTCGACTGTAGCGGTGACTTTGACTGTTCCTTTTCCAACATTGGTAGGTGTAAAGTATTGTTTAGATTCATCATCTGCGAAAGGATTTACTACACCGATATCCTTGGCATCAGTTCCATCCCATACATAAGTAGCACCTTCAACTTGATCGTCTCCGAATGTCGCTTGCAATACTGCAGCTCCATCACCCTCTTTATAAGATTGTTTGTCAGAAGTTATAGAGAGATTCAAATTGACTTTAGTTTGAAGAATGATAACAATAGCAACATCACCTTCGGGCATTACAAACGAATATGAGCCATCTTCTTCCAATGTACAATCTACGTCATTAGCTTTAATCGAAGATAGTTCTTTATTTTCATCATTAACAGCAATATTGAAAGTTACCTTAGTTCCTTTAGTAGCCTTGGTAGCTAAATTAGTGACAGTATAATCTTCCGAAGCAGTATATGTGATGTTGTATTCTACTTCAGGTTCTACTGCCTTATCTTTTAATGTCACTTCAATGACAGCATCAGTTTCACCCATAACGAATGAGTAAACACCATCATTAGCAGTCAAAGCAGTTCCGTTTACTTTGATTTCATCCAATTCTTTGTTTTCATTCTTTACTTCGACTTTGAAAGTGACTGTTTGACCTTTTTTAGCCTTAGTAGCACTTAATTCTTTAACATCGTAATCTTCCGAAGCAGCATATGTGATGTTGTATTCTACTTCAGGTTCTACTGCCTTTGCCTTAAAAGTTACTTCAACATTGTTTTCACCTTCAACTAATTTAAACGAATATGTTGTACCACTGAGGACTTTGTCGTTAGCCTTAACTGAATCGATCTCATATCCTTCATTAGGAGTGATAGTGAGTGTTACAATTTGACCGACATCGCCATTTGTTTTATCAGCAGTAACAGTTCCTTGATTGTTATCAAATGATAAAACAACAGTTCCTTTCTTTACTTCAGGAGCTTGTGTCGTAGGACTAGATGTAATACCTCCCCCGGTATTACCACCTGTCGGATTGGTTTCAGGCCCACAAGCTACGAGTCCTGTAGTAAGCATCAAACTAGCTAATACAGCATAAATAGACTTAGCTTTCATAATTATTTTTCCTCCAAGGATAAGCTTGAAATATCTGTAAGGGCTTACCTGTGATGATAGGTTAACTTTTTAATCAAACAAAGAAGAATATTTAACATGAATTCAATGATTTAAAACTTAATCTTACTGAATTTTAAGCTTATTTTTTATAATTTGAGCCTAATTATTAGAGTTTAACTTTGTTTTAATCAATAATATTTTATGCTTTTTTAAGAAAAGGCTTTCTAGATAATTTTAGTTCTTTGTGGTTTAATGTTAATTATTAGAAATCACTATGAAATTAAATAAATTCAAATTAAACTTTGCTGGAATTTGTGCTTTGGCATTAACATTGATTACATTAGACTGTGTCATAGGCACAAATATAGATTCCATCAACAATTACTTCCAAGAGAGTAGATTTGATTCATCGGATTTTAAAGATGTAGCAACTAAATCCAACGAATTAGTCCAATCGATAGAAGAGGAAGGGGCAGTATTATTAAAGAACAAAGACAATTGTCTTCCCTTAAAAATGAATTCAGATAAAACACCGATCAATGTATTTGGTTGGAATTCATGTGACCAAGGAAATGTTTTAAAGGGTGTAGGATCTGGTGCATCACCTATAAGCGATACTAATAAAGTAACATTAGTAAATGCATTGGAACTAGAAGGATTTGAAGTAAACAATGAAATCATATCCAAATATGATTCCTTCTATAATGGAGATTTCATCAACGAAAACGATTCTAATGACAAGAATAAAAGACTTAGATTGATTCAGCCTTCTATTGATTCATATTCATCAGAAATGATAAGTAAAGCTAAATCCTTCTCATCTACAGCCATAGTGATGATAAGTAGAATCCTAGGTGAAAATATGGGTGAAGCACCTAACTATCAAAAAAAGATTAATTCTAATGGTTCATCCTTAGATTACACAAAGCATTATCTAGAATTGAGTAATGAAGAAAAAGACTTATTAAACATGGTCGAAAAGGAATTCGATGATGTAATAGTCTTGATCAATTCAACAAACACAATGGAATTATCATTTCTAAATGATGATAGAATCGATGCCGCCTTAAGCATCGGTCTTCCTGGTCAATCTGGAATGATAGGAGTTGCTAAGATATTGAAAGGTGAAGTTAATCCATCAGGAAAGCTAACTGATACATATCCGGTCGATTTAACAACCGAGCCATCCTATAGCAATCGTTTTCCAAACAAAGATAATGAAGATATGTATCAAATCACATATAAAGAAGGACTTTACTTCGGATATAGATGGTACGAAACAGCGTGCGAAGAGAAATACTATAGTCAAGATTACAAGAATATAGTCCAGTATCCTTTCGGATACGGATTATCCTATACAACTTTTGATTGGAATTTAAAAAAAGTCGACATCAATCCAAATTCTGAAATAAACAAAGATTCAACTATAACCTTGACATTGGATGTAAAAAATACCGGTGACTACACTGGAAAGGATGTGATTCAACTATATGGTTTCACTCCATATATCAAGGGACAAATAGAAAAATCATCAATTCAATTAGTGGCATTTGAAAAAACAGATTTATTAAATCCTGGTGAAACACAAAAAGACATAAAACTATCTTTCAATCTTTATGACCTAGCTAGTTATGATGCATATGATAAGAATAAAAATGGTCATAAAGGATATGAGTTAGATAAAGGGACTTATACATTCAAGCTGATGAATAATTGTCATGAAATCAAAAATATGGATGATTATCTAGGAAATTCAATCAGCTTTGATTTAGAAGAAACAATAAATTATTCCAAAGACCCAACTACTGAAAATACAGTGGAAAATAGATTTACAGCTTTAAACAGCTATGCTTCAACACCGATAGATGGTAGTTCCGTCAACATAGATCAAAATTATTTGACGAGAGATGATTTTAATAAATCTTATCCAAAAGCTACAGACTATTCGACTATAGACAAAGACAAAATAAAAACAGCTAATGACTATTCTTATAAAGAAGAACTAGATAAAACCATAGCGACATTGCCAACTCAAAAAAGCAATAATAATTTATTATTAACCACTGATGAAAATGGAAGTAAATTAACTAGAGCTCAATTAGAAAACTCAGAGATAAAATTGAAATACAACGAAGATTTAATTAAGAAAATAGGCTCTGATTACAATTCAAAAGAGCTATCAGATTTGATTGATCAGATGTCCTATGAAGAGATGTGCGAACTATCTAAGCAAGCTGGATATAAAACTATTGCCGTAGAAAGTATCGGTAAGCCCCAATACAATGAATACGATGGACCTGCCGGATTAAATACAAATTCCACATCAATTGAAGCCACTAAATGGACAGCATTTCCAAATGAAGTAATCATCGGTCAAACTTGGAATAAACAACTTGCAAGACAATTAGGATATATAGTGGCAAAAGAAGGAAAAGAAACAGGTGTTAGTGGATGGTACGCACCAGGAGTAAATCTACATAGATCTTCTTTCTCTGGTAGGAATTATGAATATTATTCTGAAGACCCTGTTTTGAGCGGAGAAATCGGAGGCAATGTCATAGAAGGTGCTAGAGCAGGTGGAATGTATACATATATAAAACATTTCGCATTATCAGAATTAGGCGATAACTCTCAAGGCTTAAATACATGGATAAGCGAACAAACCTTAAGAGAAATATATTTAAGGCCTTTTGAGATAGCAGTAAAAGAGTATAAATGCACTGGAGTTATGTCTTCCTTTGGAAGAATAGGGGCGGTTTGGAGTGGAGCTAACAGCTCATTACTAAACAAAATTCTAAGAAATGAATGGGGATTTAGAGGTGCTGTTATAACAGATTACACAACATATGGAGATCCTCCCATGGATATCCAACACGGAATAGTTGCAGGAAATGATTTATGGCTGACTGCTGAAACAAATTATCAGCCGTTAGATACTGATGATCCAGTCTATATGAATTGCGTAAAAGAAGCTAGTAAAAACACGATTTACATGATAGCTAATGCTTTTGAATATTCCACCAAATTTAACAATGGTGAAGGAATCCTCACAAAACCTGTTCTAAATAGCACAAAAACAAATCCTTGGGTGTATGGTTTAATAGCCGGTAATATAATTTGGATTGGTGGGCTAGGAGTATGGACATACTTCCTCTATCATCCATTAAAGAAAAAGAAAAACAAGGAGGAATAACATCATGATTAGAGTAGCAGAAGTAGAAGATGATGAAAAAGATTATGAGAATTACATCGCTTGTTTAAACAAATACAAAGAAGAAAATGAAGGTGTCGAAGTCGACACCACATGGTTTAAAACTTCTGAACAATTTTTATCCACTTTTACCAAAAATAAGTTCGATATCATTTTTATGGATATAAACTTAGGGGAATCAAATGGATTAGAAATCTCTAAGAAGATTAGAGAAATAGATGATGAAACAATAATAATATTCGTTTCTAATTTAGCCCAGTATGCTGTGGAAGGTTATGAAGTAGAAGCTATGGATTTCATAGTCAAACCTATGACTTATTATGTCTTTTCGATGAAATTTAAAAGAGCTCTTAAAAAAATTGCTAAGAAGCAAGAAATATTGCTACCTTTCATAGTCAACTATGAAAAATCATTTATAAAAGCTAGCACTATTCAATACATAGAAATCATTGGACATAAGATGATAATACATACTACTCAAGAAGAAAAAATCAGTTATGGCACGATTAAAAGCGTGGAAGAAATGCTAGAAGAGAATAAAATAGATTTCTTTGGAAGATGTAATAACTATTCTTTAGTTAACTATAATTATATAAATGGCGTTTTTGGTTACCAAATTAAAGTTGGTAATAAAATGCTAGATATCAGCCATCCTAGAAAAGCAAAATTTATGCAGGATTTCAATAAGTTCTTAGGAAAAGGAGGGCTCTAATATGCCAGAGATATCAGGTCTTTTTATCTATAGACTTGTATTTCTTTTTGAATTACTGGTATCTGAAGGTCTTTTCTTTTTCAAAGTAAAAAAAAAGAATCATTTTTGGTGGAGACTTAGTGGATCATTATTAGTCATAGTATTAGTTACACTTTTTTATCCTATTCCTTTTTATAACTGGTGGTACACCTCATTGATGTTTGTAGTTATCTTTGGACTAACCATGTGTGCTGCTTGGATTTGTTTTGCTGAAAGTTTTTCTACTATTGCTTTCTTATCAGTTGCTTCGTATCTAGTTCAGCACATAGCATATCAAGGATTAAATTCTATTCTTTATTTCTCAGGTCTAAGCAATTCATCTACCATAGGAATATATGGTCAAAAATTACCTACGGCTAATGAGTTCTCTATCATTACAACAATAATCAATATTGTTGTTTATATTGCTATTTACTTCTTCTGCTTTGTCTTATTTGCAAATCAAATCAAGAAGAATTCAGAAATAATGATAAGCTCCGGATATATGATTTTATTTGTCGGGTTCTTATTAGTCGTCATAGTAGGAATCAATGCTTATATCGTATATTCAGTTAATGATGAGATTCCATATATATTTATGGGATTCTTTGATTTGCTATCATTTTTCTGTTGCTTCTTGTCTTTATCTTTCATGTTTAAGCTTTTAGATCAAAGACAGATGAAGACTGAACTAGACGATGCTTATGAAATAATAAGACAAGAGAAAAGACAATACGAATTATCGAAAAATAATATCGATTTAATCAATAGAAGAGTTCACGATTTAAAGCATCAAATGGAAGCAATCATCTCCAACGAAAACGTTAAAAAAGAAGTGGTTAACGAAATGACTTCAGCAATCAAGGTTTACGATTCATCAATTAAAACAGGAAACAAAGTCTTGGATACAATCATGACAGAGAAATCATTGGAATGCAGTCAGAAGAACATAAAGATAACCTGCCTTTTAGATGGAAAGAAATTGAATTTCATGTCTGAATTAGATTTATATACATTCTTCGGAAATGCTTTAGACAACGCTATAGAATCGGTCTCCAAATTATCCGAAGATAAAAGAGCTATTTCTTTGACGATGACAAAGAAAGGAAATTTCATTTCCTTAGTAATTCAAAACTACACCGATAATAAAATAGTTCCAATAAAGGATAATCAAGGAAATACATTTATTAAAACGAGCAAAGAAGATCCATTGTTTCACGGCTTTGGAATGAGGTCTATGGAAAATATAGCAGAGAAATATGGTGGTAACATCAATTTTGAAATCTCAGATGGAATATTTTATTTATACGCTTTATTTGTAGACAGGGAAGTTGCTAATTAAAAATATCGTTTTAATAAAAAAGCCACAGCCAAATTGTACTGCACCCCTCTCACTGG
>FR878759.1 GCA_000434395.1 Clostridium sp. CAG:568
CTAATTAGTATGTATGCTACTATCTTCCGAGGATTCTCATCCCCGGAGGTGATGTTCTGTGCTGTTCCGCAAGGTTTTCAAGGACCGATGTTGCCCACCAATTTCTTGGCAGCGTGCATAATCATACCATTAAAAATTTTTATGTCAACAAGTTTTTAAAACTTTTTAAAATTTCTCAAAAAATACTAAGAAAAATGTCTCAGACCTGTCTGAGACACCTTAAATAAAAAACAAGCTAATGCTAATCAACAATTTATATTTAAACCTAGCCAATCAATAGCTTTTTTGTTTTCCTTTTCTAATAGTTGATTAGCCTTTTTAAAAACCCCAGAGTGGAAAAAACCTCTATATGCGGACAGTGGAGAAGGATGGGGTGCCTTAATAACATAATTCTTCCCTTTATTAATAAATCTTTCATAATAAGCTGCTTTTCCACCTAAGAGTATAAAAACAACACCTTTATTAGAAGAATCAATCTTTTGAATAACACATTGAGAAAACTTATGAAATAAATCCACATTTCCAAAAAATAACGGTTCACCATCTTTAGATAATATTGAGGTGTTATAAAGAAAGACTCCCTGCATAGCTAAATAAGACAAATCCAATATAACAGGAACATTAGATTCGTATTCTAGATTCAATTCCTTGTTTATATTAATCAAAGAAGCAGGAGCTTTATTTTGAAGTCTAGCTGAAAAAGCCAATCCATCTGCCACACCATGTCCAGGATAAGGGTCTTGACCTAAAAGAACAACTTTAACCTTTGACAAAGGAGTACATCTAAAAGCACGGAAAACACAATCCTTTGGTGGATTTATTTGATTCTTGTATAAGTCAAATTGAGAATCGATAAATGAATATAGACTTTCCAAATCCACAAAAGGGGTGAAGCTTTTTAAAGCCTCATCCCAATCATTATCAACTTTATAAATGTTGAAATCACTCATTACTTTTGGAAAGCGAGCAACAAGTAATTTTGAGTCTTGTCTTCCTTGTTGTATCCAAATAACTTGGCTTCGTCTTCTAATTCATCAGCTTTCTTTTCATCTTCTTCCAACAAAGCTAAATTATGAAAAGCTTCACCAAGTTTTCTATCAGCTGCTAATTTGTAATACTTCTTAGCCAATTCGACATTCTTTTCTACAGTGACACCCTTCTTATAAATATCACCCAAAGAATTTAAAGCTTCCTTTAAGCCTTTCATAGCGGCAGATTCGACATATTTGACACCCAATTCAGGATTCCTGATGAGATTATCTTGAAGGTAGAGAATTCCTAAACGATATTCGCCTGTTACTCCACCCAAATCCTTGGCTTTAGTAAGATAAGCTTCAGCCAACTTGTCATCCTCTTCAACAATTTCACCGCCTTCACTATAAAGGACACCGAGCAAAGTGTTTGCATAAATATCACCTTTCTCGGCGACTTCTTTCAATTCATCGATAGCTCGCATGAAATCTTCATGATTTGATCCATCCTTATAAAGTGTATGGATTGCATCGATCAATTTTGCTCTGTCTCCATCAACTTTAGTAGGATTAGACATCAAATCCTCAATTGTTACTTCACCATTTAAGAAAGCCTTAGCATCATTCAAAACTTCTTCATCCAATTCTTTACACGAACAAGCCATAGATTGTTCCTCCATTTTCTTTTTATTTATTAATTTAACAAACAAAAAGCATTTATACAAAGAAATTATAAATTACAATTTTTTTCTTTTCAATGAACACATTCTACTAACATCAAATACCACATAAAAAGCCACCGCTTATGCAGTGGCCTTTTGTCTATCCCCAAGTAAATGAGAAGGGACCGGGAAGACTTACTTTTCCGTTTCCACTTTTAAACAAACGATAACAGACAACTGTCACAATACCAACTGCCATCAAAGCCATAATGCTAGCTAAAGTGATGGCTTCACCGCCTGTCGTCTTTTCCATTTCATTTAACGATAGATCTCTCATAATTCACCTCCAAATAATATGTGGAAGCAAACTTGAGAAAGAGACAAAATGATTAGGCTAAATATTTGGCTAATTCTTCCTTGTTCGATTTCAATTTTTCACGTTCTTTCATCACCACTGTAGGATTAGCACGTTGAACAAAGTTAGGATTAGATAACATCTTTTCAGATCTTTCGATTTCTTTCTTCAAAGCTTCGACTCTCTGCATTCTCTTTTCTTTTAAAGCTTCTGTATCCTTAACCTTCAAAAGAAGACCAAAACCATTGAAGAATCTCATATTGGGCTCATCTTCATCAACAGCATTGAAATTCTCAATAAATCCAAATCTGACAAGATAAGGTCTAAACTCTTCTATCAAAGTAGTCTTAGCCTTCACATCCACATCTATTTTATCGTTAGGAGCAA
This sequence comes from Clostridium sp. CAG:568, assembly GCA_000434395.1. Classification (GTDB taxonomy): domain Bacteria; phylum Bacillota_I; class Bacilli_A; order RFN20; family CAG-288; genus CAG-568. The sequence goes on from FR878759.1 coordinate 2,376, forward strand.
GTCTATTCTCGGATTTAAAGTTACGTATATAGGTGATCATCTGCTTCAATGTTTCGCCTTTTGCTTGCATCTTTTCCAATCTCCATCTATTAGCGACAGGATAAGACTCATCGAACAACGATTTCTTATGATTAGGCATGAAAGAATAGATTTGTTCGCAAATGAATGGACAGAAGGGGAACAACATGAGTAAGACATCTTTCAAGACAGTATAAAGTACTGTCTTGACTATCCTTTCTTGTCTTAATGAGCAATTCACCAATGATACTTTACTCCATTCCAAATATTCACCACAGAAGTTATCGTACAAGAAATCATAAATATACTTGCTGGCTTGTCCATGCTCAAACTTATCCATATTATGAGTAACACCTCTGATTGTCTCATTCAATTTGGCAAGGATATATCCATCAGCAAAGGATAAATCTTTGGAGTTCAATTTCATCGGAATGAAATCATCGCCAATGATAGACAAAACATATCTTGAGGCATTCCAAACTTTGTTTATAAAATCCCTAGCAGAGGTGAAGTTTCGATCACCGATAGGAAGATCGAGACCAGGTGCACCGCTAGAAGTCAAGGCCCATCTCATAGCATCACAGCCATATTTGTCGATGACATCGAATGGATCGATTCCATTTCCTAAAGATTTAGACATTTTTCTTCCTTGGGAATCACGGATCAATCCATGGAGATAGACCGTCTTGAAAGGCATCTTATTAGTAAAATGCACTCCATCGAAAGCCATTCTAGCAACCCAGAAGAATATGATGTCATATCCCGTGACCATGACATCCAAAGGATAATATCTCTTCAACATTTCATCAGTTTCAGGCCAACCCATGAACGCAAATGGGGCAAGACCAGAACTGAACCAAGTATCCAAAACATCGGGATCTTGGTCATACTTTGTGGGATCGAGAGGTGTTTCGCTGCAAATGACTTCACCCGTCACCTTGTCAGTATAAACAGGAATTCTGTGTCCCCACCAAAGCTGTCTAGAAATACACCAATCCTCAGTGGTATCGAGCCATCTTTGGAAAGTGTGTGAGAAACGAGAGGGGAAGAACTTCGTACGCTCTTTTGAATGTTGAATCTTGTCGACTGCTTGGCTCAAAGGCTTCATTTTGACAAACCATTGCTTGCAAAGATAAGGTTCGACTATGGCACCTGTTCTAGAAGAATGACCGACATTATGAGTAATATTTTCAATCTTCACTAAGTTTCCATCTTTTTCAATTTGTTCTACCAAGGCATCTCTGCAAGCAAATCTATCCATTCCTTTGTATTTGCCGCATTTTTCATTCATGGTTCCATCGGGATTCATAATGAGAGGCATGGCCAAATTATGTCTTTTAGCAATAGCAAAATCATTAGGATCATGGGCGGGTGTACACTTCATAACACCAGTTCCAAAACTCTTATCGACATACATATCGCCGATCAAAGGTAATTCCTCACCATTTGCGGGGTTAATGAACATTTTTCCGTCATATTTGCTATAACGTTTGTCTTTTGGATTATAGACCAAAGCTGTATCACCAAACATCGTCTCTGGTCTAGTAGTGGCGATAGTCAAAACGACAGAAGGATCATCCTTCATGACATATTTGAAATAGTAAAACTTTCCTGGGATATCTTTGTGCTCGACTTCAATATTGCTCAAAGCAGTCTTTAAAACAGGGTCCCAGTTGATAATTCTTTCGCCTTGATAGATCAAGCCTTGATCATAAAGTGATTTGAACACATGAGCCACAGCTCTTTGCATACCATCGTCCAAAGTGAAACGCTCTTTAGAGAAATCCAACGACAGTCCGAGAGCTTCCCATTGTTTATGAATGTAGTCAGCATAGTGGTCTTTCCATTTCCAGGCCTCGACCAAGAATCCATCTCTGCCCAACTCGTATTTATCAACACCTTCTTCTTGAAGTTTCTTCTCGACTTTTGCTTGGGTTGCTATTCCGGCATGATCCATAGCGGGAAGATACAAAACATCAAAGCCCTTCAATCTCTTATATCTAGCGATGATATCTTGTTCGGTAGTATCCTTAGCATGTCCGATATGAAGCATACCAGTGACATTTGGAGGAGGAATAATCAAAGAATACTTTGGCCTAGCTAGCATCTCTTTGTTTCTTCCGGCTTTGAAATAACCATTTGAAATCCAAAAATCCATACGGCCAGATTCCGCAGCTTTGCTATCAAATACTTTGTCCATCTTTAAACTCATGAGCGTTTACCTTTCAGCAGGGACTCATAAAGAGCGGTACCACCCTGCTTAGACGGATCATTCTGCACCCGCCTCACTCATCACCCTTTCACGTAAGGGTCATACGTGTGTTCCCACATGGCTCCAAGACGACAAGCAATCATCATTCTATCTAGCTTCCACCATCCTAGACTCTCTATTAGAATGAATAATTACCCCTTCTTTTCATCGCCACTACGATATTATTTTATGATACAAAAAAAGTGATTTCAACCGGTGAAATCACTTTTTCAAATCTATATCAGCTGAAATAGGTGACAACAATGAATTGACCATGTCAGTATAGGACTCATTTGTTTCCTCAGGATCTGTACTGGAGACATATACGACTTTTTCGTCTTTATCTTGCTTCTTATCAAAGTTCAAGAAACCACCACCGTTGTCCCATAAAGAAGAATCCATATCTGTCGATTTAAAATCGATAGAAGTTCCTTCCACTTTATCAGTCTCTGCCTTTAAGTCTTCTTTTACTACAGGAGAATACTTAACTAAATTTTCAGTATCATTTACGGTTTGTTCACCTAAAGTTCCTACGGAGAAACCTAAAAGAAGGGTAGATAATCCAACTGCGTTTTGTTTCTTTGCCATAAACACCACCCTCCTCTCTTTTGAGTATAAGATATACGAAAAGAGGCTAATGCTGCTCTATCTTTCTACCACAACCGACATCAACAATAGTCATACCCAATTTTTTATATGTATCTTGGTCCTTAGGAGAGCAAAGAAAATATAAGCAATCAGGATGGGAATCAGTATATTTCTGCTTCAGTCTAAGCTTTTCAGAAGAACTCAATTTATCAACTTTTGTAAAGACAGCAATAACGGGAATACCATAATTATTGGCGTATTCTTCCATCATTCCATCACCTTGACCTATAGCACGAGGACTTTCTAAAGCACGTCTAGAATCCATGACCATAACAATAGCTCTCAGCAAGCCTTTTTCACCAACATATTTTTGGAAAAAGCCATCCATAAGTCCCTCGAAATAATCACGACTCTTTTCAAAACCATAACCAGGCGAATCTATTAAGAAGAACTTATCTCCTACAGAAGAGAAGTTCAGCATTCTAGTCTTTCCTGGAGTTTGGGATGTCTTCATCAACTGCTTCTGCCCAGTTAATGCATTTATCAAAGTCGACTTCCCTGCGTTAGAACGACCGACGAACAAAACTCCAAAAAGCGAACACGGGATGGCTTCGACATTGGGAGCACTACGATAAAAAGCTGTATCTTTCAAAGTCAAAGTCTTTGCCATAATTACGCCTCCTTTTTAGTCTTTGCTTCTTTCTTGTCCTTGGATTTTTCAATCCACTGAGTTCTCTTTAAAATCTTATCTTTAATAGTAGCAGGATCTTCTACCATGGCTTGAGAGATGACATCTTTCAAAGTGGAAACCTCGACGATATTCAATCCTTTCAAAACAGGTTCAGGAAGTTCAAGAACATCCCTATCGTTGTCCTTAGGTACAAAAACAGTTTTGACACCTTGTCTCAAAGCAGCCAAAGTCTTCTCTCTAAGTCCACCAATAGGTAATGAATTTCCACGTAGATCAATCTCACCAGTCATGGCTACATCGTTCTTAATGGCCACACCAGTAATAGCAGAAAGGATGACTAAACCTGTAGCAATACCGGCAGAAGGACCATCCTTAGGAGTTGCACCATCAGGGAAGTGTATATGAATATCGTGATGATCAAACCATTTAGGATCGATACCCCATTCTTTTGAATTGCTCTTGATAAAGCTAGTCGCAGCAACACAAGCTTCTTTCATAACATCGCCCAAGTTACCAGTTCTAATGAGATTTCCGTGACCCTCAAATGTATCGACTTCAATCCTCAAAACCTCACCACCCGCCATGGTGTAAGCTAAGCCATTGACAACACCGACTTGGGGTTCTGGCAAAATTGACTGACGATAGACCAAGCTCTTTCCTAAGAACTCCCTGACAACATCCTTAGTCACTTCGAAAGAAGAATACTTTTCCTTGTCCTTCAAGTACTCAACAGCAAACTTTCTAAGGACAGTACCTATTTTTCTTCTTAAATCACGAACACCAGCTTCTTGAGTATAGTTATCTATAATCATAGCCAAAGCATCGTCATCAAACTTCACCCAATCCGGATTGACACCATTTGCTTTCTCTTCCAAAGGAATCAAATGTTCTTTAGCAATATTGAGTTTTTCAAACTTGGTATAGGTGTTCAACTCAATCAACTCAAGACGATCCAATAATGGAGAAGGAATCTTAGATAAATCATTTGCTGTACAGATGAACAAAACATTTGATAAATCAAATGGCAAATTCAAATAGTTGTCTTCAAATGATGTATTTTGTTCAGGATCCAAAACTTCGAGCAAAGCTGCAGCAGGATCGCCGTGATATCCACCGCTTTGTATTTTGTCGATTTCATCCAAGAGGATTACAGGGTTATTGACACCAACTCTGTTGATTGTCGAAATAATTCTTCCAGGCATGGCGCCGACATATGTACGTCTATGTCCACGAACTTCAGCTTCATCACTTATTCCACCTAAAGAAATTTTGGCAAACTTTCTTCCCAAAGCATGGGCTACCGAATAGGCCAATGAGGTCTTTCCAACTCCAGGAGGACCATAAAGACAAAGAATAGGAGCTTTCAAAGAACGAGTCAAAGTCTTGACGGCCAAATATTCAAGAACTCTTTCTTTTTGCTTTTCCAAACCATAGTGATCAGCATCAAGAATTTCTTTAACCTTGGTTATATCTTCGTTGTCATTTGAAAAGACATTCCAAGGAAGCTTTATCACGAGGTCCAAGTAACCTTTAATGACGGATACTTCTTGACTACCAGCAGGCATCATTTTGAGTCTGTCTAACTCTTCTTGAATACGTTTCTTGACATAGTCAGGATACATGTCGCCATGTTCTGTGATCGCCTTAGTGTACTTTGCATCAGAATCATCACCGTCAAATTCCTTTAAAGCATCCTTCAAAGCCTTCATCTTCTCACGAAGAATGAATTCTCTTTGATTTCTATCAAGTGCTTTATTGACAGCTCTATCCAATTCGTAATCGATTTTAGCGTCTTGATTAAATCTTTCCAAATCATTGATCAAAAACTTCATTCTATCGACAGAGGACATACATTCCAATAAGCTTTGCTTTATATTGGCATCTGAATCGATGAAATTAGCTAATAAGAATGGAGCTTTTTCAGCCGAAATGCTAGAAAGATCAGGCAATTCAGGTAAAGTAGCATATTTTTGTCTCAACTTCGCATATCTGACTTGAAATCTAGAAAGATAGGCATTTAAATCGACCGAATCGACACTGATATCACGTTTTGCAATAGCATGACAAACAACAAGCTCAAAATTAGTGTCGTAATCGAAATCGGACAAATTCACAATTTCTAAGCCGTTATATTCAATAGTAGAAGCAAAGTCACCTAAATTGAGAGAAACAACTTCGCAAAGAGTACCGACAGATTTAACCGCAGGCAATACGATACTATTCATATCGTCGTAAGTTCCATCCTTAAACGACCTTACAAATATAAATCTTTCGCCAACCTTAACGCTTTGAGCGAACTTTTGGCTATAAGAACCAGTAACTCTAACTGTTCCCTTAAATCCAGGGAATGCGACATCTTTAGAGTTTGGGAACACTTTATAAATTTCTGTTGGAGAACAAATCGATTCACCCAAAGGGGAAGGTACTGCTCTAACAGAATTATTATCTTTAACAGTTTCCATAAAAACCTCCTCGAATATAATATATAGAACAAAGGAGGGCAAAGAGCCCTCCTACCGCTCACAAAATAATTGTATGGCCCAATTTAAGTACAATAAATTTAAATTTCTCGGTATGGCCTAACAACTATAGGTTTACTTATTGTTTGCAATGACGAAATCGATAACTTGATTCAACTCGGCTTGAGACACGATGGGTTGAAGTCTATCTTCGACAAAATCATTTATTGCCTTATCATCGGCTTGAGGATATTGTCCTTTATAAGAAGAAGCTATATTTTCCTTGAGCTTAGCCAAGTCTTCAATTCCAAAGAAATCCTTTGCTGTAGCCTTCACTTCTTCTTCGCTAGGAGCAGCAAACTTTTCAGCATCACGAATGTACTTTGCGATAGCCTGGGCCTTGAGTTGATTGAGATTGTTGATCCAAACATTGTTCTCATAGGTGGCTTCACTTATTCCAGTCAACTTCAAATAAGAAGCAAAATCCAAGCCTTGCTGTTCGATCTTCTCTTCATCGGCTTGCTTTTGAGCAGCAACGATAGTTTGCTTCAAATTCTTCTCATCAATAGCAAACTCGGAGTTATCCATAATGTTTTGAATAGCAGCAGAATACTTTTGGTTTCTGAAATTCTTTGCATAATCCTTAGCGAGCTTATCAGCAATCTTAGCCTTTAAATCAGCCAAATCTTTTGCATCTGCATACTCGCTTTGGACTGTTGCAAATTCATCATTCAAATCAGGAATCTTCTTTGTCTTAACAGACAAAATCTTAACGGTAAACAAAGCATCCTTATCAGCCAATCCATCAGGATAGTTGCCAGGAAGCTTGACAGTAAAGCTCACTGTCTCACCAGCTTTGTGATCCTTAACATTCTCTTCAAAGCCGGGAACAAACTTGTGGGCTCCGATTTCCAAATCGATAGATTTTTCATTTAATTCAGGCTTGTCAATTCCATTGATAGATCCTTTGACTTCCAATGTTGCGATATCACCAAGTTTAGCATTCTCGGTGGTAGGAAGAAGTTCAGCCTCATTCAAAGCCAAACGAGACAATTCATCGTTAACTGCCTTTTCATCTACCTTCTTCTCTTCAACCTTGGTTTCAATTCCTTTGTAAGCAGCAATCTTAGTGATGACAGGCTTGATAGGATAAGAGAAGGTAACAATTGAACCATCTCTAGGCTCAGGAAGATCGACAAGAGGTGTAGTTCCATTCAAAGTATTTTCTCTGATGGCAGCGACGACTGCATCATCTTGGATATATGACTTAAAAGATTTGTCAATAATCTTTTTGGTGAATCTTTCGTTAAGCATTTCGGGATTTACTGCACGGCTAGCGACATCCAAAGGAGCTTGTCCTTTTCTAAAACCACGAATAGTAACTTCATTGCAGCAAGCTACTAAAGCTGAGTGATAATACTTTTGAAGCTCTTCCTTGCTGTTCTTGACTGTGACGATCAAATCGCCACCTTTGATTTCAAAACTGTGTTCCATACTCTTTCCTCTATAAATAATCTATTTTCAAAAAAGCTTGTTCATTTTACGCTTTTAAAAGAAACTATTCAACTTTAATAATTTTATACCTTAAGTTTTTCTATAAAAAAACACCCTTTCGGGTGTTATTTAAACCAAAATTATTACTTGACAGGCTTAATGACAGGCAAGTGCCAAACTTCATTGTTGTACTCAGCTATTGTTCTATCAGAGCTGAACCAACCAGAGTTAGCGATGTTGATAAGACACATCTTAGCCCATCCAAGACGATCAGAATAAAGTTCATCAATCTTCTTGGATGCACGCAAGTAATCAACAAAGTCCAACAAGACGAAGAACTCATCTCCACGATACATCAAATCATCATAGATTTGACGGAATCTATCATGGTTGTTATCCCAAGTTCCATCGATCAAAGAATCGACAACTTCCTTGACACGAGGATCGGAGTTATAGATATCCCAAGGTCTGTATGAACCTTCGTAACGAATCTTATCCAATTCATCAGCGTGCTTTCCGAAGATTACACAGTTATCCATTCCGATGAGACGTGATATTTCGACATTAGCACCATCCAAGGTACCCATGGTGATAGCTCCGTTCATCATGAACTTCATGTTTCCGGTTCCGCTAGCTTCCTTACCGGCAGTAGAAATTTGTTCGGAAACATCGGATGCAGGAATGATGATTTCAGCATTGGAAACACCATAGTTTTCGATGAAGACAACCTTCATATATTTGGAAATCTCAGGATCACTGTTAATCTTCTCGCCCATTACGTTGATAAGCTCAATGATGTTCTTAGCAAGCGAGTATGATGGAGCAGCCTTGGCAGCAAAGATATAAGTATGAGGTGTGATTCTAAATGAAGGATCAGCTTTCATTCTCTTGTAGAGGTGAATTATTCTCAAGACATTCAAGAGTTGACGTTTATAAGCGTGCAAACGTTTGATTTGAGAATCGACAATAGAATTTCTATCGATGGTTACACCATTATGTTCTTGGACATACTTGATCAATCTGTCCTTGTTGTCAGCCTTGATTTCAAGCAATCTATTCAAGACCTTCTTATCATCTTGATACTTCAACAACTTCTTCAAACCATTCTCGGGGTCAGTCAAGAACTCATCTCCGATTGTTTCTCTCAAGAAGCTTGTAAGCTCAGGGTTAGAGCAAATCAAGAAGCGACGATGAGAAATACCATTTGTCTTGTTGTTGAACTTCTGAGGATAGAAATTGTAGAGATCATGGAATGTCTCTCTCTTAAGAATATCGGTATGAAGAGCGGCAACACCATTTACTGAGTATGAAACATGGATAGCCAAACGAGCCATATTCACCATGCCATCTTTGATAATCTTGCAATTTTCAATAGTAGCATCATCCATATGCTTGGAACGCATGAGCAAGATAGAACGACGGTTGATTTCCTCAATAATCATGTAGATACGAGGGAAGAGTTGGGCGATGTACTGGCTAGGCCAACGTTCCAAGGCTTCTGCCATAACTGTGTGGTTTGTAAAAGCAAAGCTCTTTTGACAAATCTCCATAGCTTCATCCCAGGACATCATTTCATCATCGATGAGAATTCTCATCAACTCAGGAATAGCCATAATAGGATGTGTATCGTTCAAATGGAATACCCAGTGTTCAGGGATGGAGTGAAGATCTCCATATACTTCCTTATGTTTCTTTACGATAGATTGCATTCCGGCAGAGACCATAAAGTATTCTTGACGGAGACGAAGAAGCTTTCCACTCTCAGTGGAATCATCAGGATACAAAGAATGTGTAATTTGCTTTACAAAATCGAGATATCCACCAAAATTTTGATTTGAAGGCAAGCTTTCCTCAGAAGGTTCTGCTGACCATAATCTCAAAGTGTTCACGACATGATTCTTGTATCCAACCAAGTCGACATCACAAGGGACAGCCAATACTTTGGTAGCATTAGCAGTACGATAACGAGTGTAACCAGTCTTAGGATCTGTATAAGTCTCAGGATATCCATAGAAAGATACGGTGATAGCTTGATTAGGCTTTCTTGTCTCCCAGACAAAGCCGTTCAACAACCAAAGATCAGGTACTTCTTCCTGACGGTTATTTCTGATGACTTGCTTGAAGAATCCATAATCATAGCGAAGTGAATCACCATGTCCTGGCAAACCAAGAGATGCTAATGAATCCATAAAGCAGGCGGCCAGTCTTCCTAAACCACCGTTTCCTAATCCAGCATCAGGTTCACAATCAAGAATATCATCCAAATTTCTTCCTAAGCTTTTAATTCCTTCAGCGACAACATCATAAATTCCCATATTGACCAAATTGGTACGCATCAAACGACCAATGAGGAATTCCATTGAGAAATATATCAATTGTCTACCATTTGCTTTCTCAACAGCATCTTTTGTAGACTTGCAATCAATATTGGCTTGTTCCTTGACCATGCTACCCAAGATTTGATACCAAGCATCGTTAGAAAGATGGTCGATATCGCGAGCATAGCGACGAACAGCACGAGCTTTAAACTCGGCTTTAAATGATTTTTTATCAGCGAAAATAGAATCCATTGTTTTTTTCCTCACAGGCAATATTTTATACTATTTCAGCTATTTTGAATAAAAAAAGAAGGGAGAGGTTCCCTTCTTCTAAAAAAACCACAATTTTATTTAGATTAACCGATATTTTTATTTTTATTAATAAAGACTTTTACATCACCATTAATAGAATTCACATCTGCTGGGTCACTTCCAGTGTTGTTTCTTTTAGCTTCTTCGTCAGCATCTTTATTATGGCATAGGAAGATTGCTCCGAAAGAAGGAAGCTTGATAGTAATCCTGTATGGTTGATTTTGATAGGGGTCAGGTCTGGCAAACAAAGGGGCTCCATTATATTGGTTCCAACCACCATAAATACCCTTATCAGAATCAATGACTTCATCCCATTGTCCATCCAAAGGTACACCGATATCGAAATAAGAGTAGAAGTTAGGAGTCATGTTAAATATGAAGACCATGGTTTGATTCTTAGTACTTCTTTGGAATACCAAAACTGATTGTGATGAATCATCAGCTAAAATCCATTGGAAGTTTTTGGGATCGAATTGCCCTTCATACATAGCAGGGAAAGCCTTCAATACACAATTCAAATCATGAATGTAACGTTGAAATCCGGAATGTTTTGGATAATCCAACAAATTCCAAGGTAAACCCTTCTTCTCACTCCATTCATCGAAATCACCAAGTTCATTTCCCATGAAATTAAGTTTATGACCAGGATGAGCATATTGATAGGCATATAAGTTTCTAGCTAAAGCAAACTTTTGATCATAATCGCCCCACATCTTGTTAACGATAGTTCCTTTTCCGTGAACTACTTCGTCATGAGATAAAGGCAACACAAAGTTCTCAGAGTAGAAATAAGCCATAGAGAAAAGAATCTTTCCATGTTCATAACTCTTATAAACAGGGTCTTTGGCATAATATTTAAGTGTATCATTCATCCACCCCATGTCCCATTTGTAATCAAAGCACAATGATTGTTCACTAAATCCCTTAGTTACACTTGGATAGGCTGAGGAATCCTCGGCGATGGTCATCAAATCAGGATGCCTATCGTGAAGAATACGATTGAACTCTCTAGCAAAATACACTCCAGCCCCATTGACACCACGAGATCCATCCCCTTGGTAGTAAATGATGTTAGAAACAGCATCGATTCTTACACCATCAACATGGAATTGGGTCACAAAATAATCAGCTGAAGAAATCAAAAATGAACGTACAGGATCTTTGCCTAAATCAAAGTTTTTGGACCCCCATTGAGAGTACTCCATGTCACCCTGTCCTTCATATAAATTTGAACCATCAAATTTTTCAAGCCCATGAGGGTCAGTAGCAAAATGAACAGGAACCATATCGAGAATGACACCGATTCCTGCCTTATGCAATTCATTGATGAGATATTTCAATCCGTCAGGAGAGCCATACCTTCCATCAGCCGAATAATAGCCAGTAGGCTGATATCCCCAGCTTCCATCGAAAGGATATGTATATAAAGGCATAAATTCAACATGAGTGTAATTCATCTGCAAGATATACTCGATTAAAGGCTTTGCTATTTCTTCATATGTATAGGAGCCACCATCAGGTTTAAGTCTCCAGCTTCCTACATGCATTTCGTAAATAGAAACAGGCTTATTAAAATTGCGCTCACGCTTTTTCAACCATTCTTCATCTTCGAACTTAAATTTGGAATTATCATAGATGATGGAGCAGGTTCCGGGTCTTACCTCTGCCTGAAATCCGACAGGGTCTGCCTTATCATGATAATATCCATCGCATCCCAAAATATGATATTTGTATCTTTGACCAACTTTGGCATCCTTAATAAGAACTTCCCAAAGTCCCCACATATCCACTTTGGTCATAATGTTCTTTCCTAAAGCCCAACTATTGAAATCACCTAGCACTTCAATAGTTTTGGCCATAGGGGCATAAACACGGAAAACAACTCCAACTTCTTCGCCATTTTCATTCAGCTGTAAATGTGCACCCAAGTAATTGTACGCATCTGCACAACGTCCTTGCAAATAATCAGTGAACCAGGAATATGACATTTTATCCCCCTTTGTTTAAAGTTAACGTGCAATTATTCTATTAAATCCAACAAAAAAAATAAACCTCATTTATTTTTAAATTTCTTATTAAAAAATTAGGAGGTTTATTAACGAACAAACAACTTAGCGTTTGCATTAAAGATTGCTATTTATTTCTTCTTAGCGATGATTCTAAAAATTGGCTTTCCTTGTTCTCTAAATTTTTGTTCGAATTCAGTCATTACGTCATCTAAGGCTTCTTCTTTGTATTCACCTTCAAAGATTACATCAAAACCAACCACTGAAGAAAAATACTTAGTAGAGTCTTCATACAATTCAACATTATCAGTTTTGAAAACAACCATTCCATCTTTTTTGAGTAAATTGAGATACACATTCAATAAAGTGGGATAAGTCAAACGTCTTTTGTGTTCTCTTTTCCTAGGCCATGGATCCGAGAAATTCAAATAAATACAATCTAAAGACTCGGGTTTAATCTTTTCAAAAACCCTTTCGCAAGGAGCGTTTATAAAAGCATAATTACGATTATCAAATTCAGCAAATAAAGGATCTTCAGATAACTTAATGGCTAAAGAATATGCATTGTAATTCATCTCAATTCCAAGATATTTTCTAGAGGGATTGTTCTTTGCCATCGTAAGCAAAAATCTACCTTTTCCCGACCCAATTTCCAAATAGGAAAACTCAGGTAGATTATTCAAGGAATCTAGATTTAATGCAGTACCAGGATGTCTAGCAATTGTTTCTGGGGCCCATTTTTTTCGTCTTAATCTCATATATATTATTTGCTTTCGCTCTTTTTCTCTTCAGCTTCTTTCACAGCTAAGTTTCCTAAAGCATAGAGACAATGAGCATACATACCGATCAAATTCTTAAAGTCAGGAATTGAGAACCATTCATTGTCACCGTGCATAAAGAAATCTCTACCGGGATACTCACCACCAAAAGCAACAGTATTAATGCTCTCTTTAGCATATGTTCCACCACCGATAGCCAAAGGCTTGCTCTCAAAATCACCAGATTCTTCTTGATAGACATTCATCAAAGTTTTGATGAATGAAGATTCAGGATTGACATATAGAGCAGGGGTGAAACTATTCATTTTAACTTCATCGGCAGAGGTATTGTCCTTAACATTTCTAATAGCAGTCTCACATTTCACATTTTCAGGTAATCTCATATTTATGTGAAGTGTCAATCTACCAGGTTTATAAGAGACCATTCCAACGCAATAAGAAGATCTATCAAATGCTTTTGATTTGTAATTACCGTGGAATGGAGTTCCATCTCCAGATTTATAATCTTCATAAGCTTCATGAAGCTTCTGTGAGCCGATAATCTTAGCTATGATGTTGATCATATAAAGAGCAGCATTAGTTCCATTCCAAGGCATAGATCCATGATATCCGTGTCCTTGAATGGTTAAGATTGTAGAGTTCCATGAGCCTTTAATTTCAGGATGATCAGCCAAATACTTATCAGCGATAGTTTTAGCTTTTTCAAAATCGAAATGAAGATTTTTAAAATCATAATCGACCTTGTCACAAACAAGGTTCATAGCAACGCCCCATTCAAAAGGCTGTTCACCTAAATCGACATCATAAGAAGCGTCGTAATCACAAAGAGCTTTTTCAGCATAGATCAAAGGGAAATTGGCATCTGGAGAGATTCCATAAGTAGGATATTCCTTGTGAAGTTTATGGAAATAAGCGTTCAAACACTCACAGCCCATCTCTTCGTTTCCACCGAAGATAAAACGTAACCTCCAGCCTTTTATCAATCCTTTATCGAGCAACAATTTAGCTCCGTACAAACAAGCCAATCCAGGTCCTTTATCATCAGCCGCTCCTCTTCCATAAATATTGTCATCCTTGATTTCAGCCTTAAAGGGATCAAAGTTCCAAAAACTAGAAACAGGAACAGTATCTGAGTGAGCATAAACATCGATTGTAGGCAATGAGGGGTCACCATAGGACAATTCAACACAATAACCTTCACAGCGATCAATCTTAAAACCCATTTTTTCGCCGAGAGCGACATCAAAATCAAAAACATTTGCTACATATTGACCAAAGGGATGTTCTTTGGTAACTGTTTCAGGGTCATTATAAGATTTTGTTTGAATATACTTTTGCAAAGTATCAATAGCTTCATCATAATAAGGTTCGGCCATCTTGTTCCATTCAGTATCAGTTCTATAATTTTTCAATTTTTCCGACATTAAAATATTCCTCCAAAATAAGTACTGCTATATTTTAAATTAAATTTTGAAGTTACAATCAAAATTTAAAAGAAACCATATAAAGCTTAGTCGAAATTAATGTTTTCCTTAAAAGCTAAAGCGATTCCTTTCAAAGTCAATAAAGAATCGACAGTAAAATTATCAAACCCGAAACCATTCATGGATTTTGCAAGATATTGGCAATCCCCCCCGGTGACGATGATTTTACAATCTTTCAATTTGAAATCAATGATAGTCTTTTCAATCATTTTAACAGCCATACCACCAAGTCCAAATGTAATTCCACTCGAAACTGCACCTTCAGTGGAAAGCATCAAGGTGGAGTTTGGGAAAAATGTCTCACTAACATTTAATAAATCCGTTCCTTGATTCAAACAAGATAGCATCATCGATTTTCCAGGGGCAATAGAACCACCTAAAAATTTCCCACTCTCATCCATCCCTAATAATTTAAAACACGTTCCGCAATCCAAGACTAAAGCAGATCTTTTTTCATCTTTAGCCGCAATGATGTCACAAAACAAATCACTTCCCAAGAAGTGATAATTAGAGATTTCTAATCCAGTTCTTTTGCAATAATCGAAAATCAAAAATGGTGATATTGACATGTTTCTTATCTGTCTATTTTCTAATACATCTAGCAATGCACCACAAGCATTTCTATTTACAGATGAAATATATGCTCTAGTCTCATAACCATCATAATCTCTAAGCATTCTATCTAGAAGAATATTTAAAATATCACTTAAATCTTCACCTATCTTGACCTGGCTATAATTTATAAATTTATTTGATACACACAGCCCAAAATGAATATTAGTATTGCCTATATCAATCAAAAGAACCACTTTCTTATCATTCATATTTTAGAAACCTCTGTCTTAAATTATTTTACTTCTTTAGCATTTATAAACCAAGGTTCCACTCAAATCTGTTCTATGAATCGGTAAGAAAAGTTTGGAACAAGTCTCTAAAACTTCTTTATCGGGATGCCCATATTTGTTCTTCTCACCAACCGAAATAACCGCTAATTGTGGATCAACTTTTTCTATAAATTCCTTAGAAGAAGATGTTTTACTTCCGTGATGGCCTAATAAAATAACGTTTGATTTTAAATCTATATTCATTTTTAAAATATCATTTTCAACTGCTTTAGGAGCATCTCCCATTATCATGAAAGAAGTATTTCTCACATTAAACTTTAAAACACCGGACTTTCCGTTTTCATCATTATATTTAGGATTTGCATTTAGATTCATAAAATTTATTCCACCTATTTCAAAAAATTCTTTTGTGTTTTCACAATACTCGTAACCATTAACATTAAAATTTGATATTAATGAGTTTAAAGCTCCATCATGATCCATATCACCATGAGTCAATAGAACATAATCAAGCTTATCTACTCCAATTCTCTCAAAATATGGAATTAGACAATCCTTAGCCAAATCCACATATAAACTTCCTCCCGTATCGATTAGTATATTTGAAACGCCATTTCTAATCAGAGTAGAAGACCCTTGTCCTACATCAATGAAATGGACTTCATATTTAGGAAAATAAGAAGTCATTGTTGGTGTTAATATCAAAGTCAAAAACAAACACTCAAAGATAATTAATGCTTTCTTCGTCTTAAACAATAAAAGTATCGAAATCAAAAATAGGATGAAGATTGAAGATATTAAAACGGCTAATGAATAATCTCCCCTCAATACAAAAATGCTAAATCCATTCATGGAATTCAAGATAATTATCAATAAGCCACAAATAGGATTTAATAGACATCCAATCCATGGAATTAAATAGCACGGAAAAAACAAAATAAAAAAGACAGAGCCGAAATTCAAAAGCAAAGGTGTTAATAAAAAATTAAACAGCCCGTAAATTGCATTTGTAAATAACAAACAAGGTGTTATTATACAAGCGGGAAGAAGTCCTTTAAATAAAAGTCTTCTTATTCCATTTATTCTTTTAATAGAATAAGAAAACAATATATTAAAAATCATTAGTAGGAATGGAATCCAAAAAGTTGTTTCCATGCAAAACCTAGGAAAAATAAACAACATTATTAAATATACTAAGGAATATCTGTCTAGAGATTGATATTTCTTTTTTTTAATAGATAAAAACGTATCTATTATTTCTTTTATGAGGAGTCTGATTCCAGAAAATGATAAATTTGAGACAAAGCAAAAAAATAATAGAACAGGTAAAGTAATAATTTTAGAATTAACTCTTTTATCTTTCATAGAAAATAACTTATTCAAAAATGAAATAAATAAATTTACATGTATTCCACATGAAAATAATGATGTGATCAACCCGCTTTTTTGAAGCGTATTTAATTCTTCAATCTCAGACGGGGATTTAAAAAAAAGAATAGACTTTGCCAGTACTTTTTCTGTTGGGTTAAAGAACTGCAAAACCCATTCTTGATATTTTCGAATATTGAGAAAGCTACGAAATATGACATTGCAATTCGATACTTTTAATTCAGCAGAAACTCCTTGATTTAAAAGATAGTTCTTAAAAGAAAATGTGCTCTCATAATGAGAAAAAGACAATTCAATTGTTTTCCCTTCAAATTTAATGATATCCAATAAATTAAATTCATTATGCTTACTCGATAGATAATATTTTCCTTTTAAAGTGATTAATAAAACATAATTTTGAGAACTCTTTATTACTATTCCATATGTATTCAAATACTGCTCAGTATTATGCAAAAGAATTAAAAGGGCAATGACAACACCAATAGCAAAAACAAATCCCGCCACCAGGACATGTTTAAAACCTTTTCTTAAATAAGTAAATAACAAAACTAAGAGAAGCAATAAGCATATCCAAAAAGAAAAAAATATTGTCAACAATCCTATCAAAAAGGATAACAGATAAAAAAACAACATCTCATTTCAATGTTACTTTGTCTTTAATTTTATCAAACCTTGCCTTTCCTATATTTTTAACATTCATCAATTGATTAATGATTACGTATGGTCCATTTTGAACTCTATAGTCAATTATAGATTGACAATATGTAGCTCCGATATCAAAGACCTTATTCATATCTTCTTTTGTTACAGATTCATCATTGATATTAATTTTAATTCCAGCTTTGGGTTCACAAAAGTCATCAGCTTTAACAGGAATATAGAATTCAGTGAAATCACCTATAGGAGTTTCCTCTACTATTGCATAAGTATCAGCATCCGCAGTGTATCCACCAGCTTTTTGAACTAATGTTCCCAATGTTTCAGTTGGAAGAATAGAAAAAGATCCCGGATGATTGACTTCCCCCTCTATTTTCACATTCTTTTCGCCATCTTTTTTATTCACATCTACTACATTACCACCATTTCCACCACTTGTTTTTTTATTGTTATTATCAACAGCGGTCAACGTAACTAACGAGACGACTAAAAAAATAAAACCGACTACAAAGATTTTTATCATAAAGATTTACCTCCATTAAAAATGAAGAATAAATTCAAATAAAGATGCGTAAATTCAAAAAAACTCACTCAATGATGTACTGCACCCCTCTCACTGG
>FR878760.1:0-31947 GCA_000434395.1 Clostridium sp. CAG:568
AGAGTGGATATCTTTAACGCTTACGCTTTTCCCTATCGAACCTGGTGGTTAGACCTAAAGTCGTAAAATTTGAATTTTTTGTAATTCTTCATTTTCAAGATAAAAATCTTCTAAAGGTCAGCCATTGATATACCTATAGATTACCCTACTAGAGAAAGAATGGGATGAACGGGTGATTCACAAGTTTTTTTTTGAAACAGCATCCTTTTTAACCAACTATGCTAGCTTCATCTACGAAGATGTCGATGAAGTATTAACCTCTGATCCACATCATTTTGAATTTGAAAGTAAATCATCCTAATTTAACTGCCATAACAAATTACTAACAAATCAAGAAACAAAAAACACAGCTCAAAGCTGTGTTTTTATGATCTATGGAAATTTATTATTCCTCGATATCCCAATTAGTCAAAGGTTTGCCGTCGCTATCTTCGAAAGAACCACAAGCAATCATAATAATATCGATGATAGTTCCTATTCCAAAGACACCACCGGTCAAAAGCCACAATATACCTGTTCCAATCTTTCCAACATAGAATCTATGAATTCCAGCGACTATGAGACAGCCTAAGCAAGCTAAAATCAAGGCTAAGCCTCTGGATTTAGGTGAACAGTCTTCATACTTTCCATACTTTCTACCATTTATTGTTGTTCTACTATCTTGTGGAGCTCCACAAGAAGTGCAGAATCTTGCACCAGCAGGTATTTCTTTTCCACATTGTCTACAATACATTATCTCAATCCTCCAATTAGGTTAAATAAACTAGTGTAAGTGTAATAATTTCCACCATTTGTAATAACACCGGCAACAATCAAACAAAATACCACTAGGCCGATAACAAACTCAACGATTTGAATTACTAAGGCTATAATTCCAAGAATTTTTCCAGTCTTTCCATAGCTATTACCCTTAGCTTTGTTGCCGAATACGATTGAAACTATAGATAAAACCAATCCGATGATTCCAGCAAAAGGAATCCAGGAAAAAGCGATTGATCCGAGAGCTAAAATACCACAGACAAGCGATATAGTTCCGTTATCCTTTTTCTTCTTTTCTTCTCTAGTATCTACACCACTGGCTTGATATTGATATTGGTGGGGTTCGTTAGAACTAACAGGTTTAACTTCAACTTCACCAGGTTGATCATTTTGTAATTTTTCACCACAGACAGGGCAAAACTTGTCATTAGCACCGATTGAGTTTCCACATTTAGGACAAAAATTCATACATTAATCCTTTCTTTTAACAAACAGCATAATCATATATTTTTCTCTTCAAAATTACAAATAAAAGAAACACTAATCTAACAAGGAAGTTCCTTCAACAGCACATTTAATCATTCTATCCATCTGAGCTCTGACATTCTTCTTTGAAATTTCTGGTAGATCATTTATTGGAAACCATCCAGTTTCCAATATCTCATAAGTAGGTTTGTGTTTTTCACCTTTAAAAACACCTTGATAAACAAGGATATATTCAGGTGTACCTGTCGTTCTCAATCCGGAATATCGATCCATTGCGCCTATCATTCTAGTGATATCGCAGTCAGATCCGGCTTCTTCCCACACTTCTTTTTTTGCACTTTCCATCGGAGAAAGACCGATTTCAGTCCATCCGCCCGGGAAAGACCATCCACCATCCACAGCCTCTCTGACCAAGAAAACCATCTTTTTATCTTCTGATAAAAAGATAGTTCTAACTGAAACATTAGGTGTCGGATATACATCCTTTTTAAAAACATTCAAATCTTCTTTTTGAATCTTATCTATATTAGAAATATAATCCTTGGTCAACTTAGATAATTCATAATAGTTATCTAAAGCATAATTATCTGTTGAATACTTAAGACCGACTTGTGAAATCTCCTCCACTTTTAATAAGAAATCAGTGAAATCATATTTGACCATAGATAAGGCTCCTTAGACCATCTTTATTTTAAAACAAAATGATGGGTATAAGCCCCATCATTAAATGAAATAGCTTTCTCTACTTCGTCATGTAATCTTTGAAAACAATCATAAACTCATCACGTCTTACAGATTCCATCTTGCCATTATATGCGATTGAAATTCTTCCGGTTTCCTCACTACATACTACAGTAACAGAATCGGTAGCTTCACTAATTCCAAGAGCTGCTCTGTGTCTAGCTCCAAACTTTCCAGTCAAAGCTTTGGTCGAAGGAGTGAAATAGACAGATGCGGCAACTATGATGTTCTTCTTAACGATGATTGCACCATCATGAAGTCTTGTTCCGACATAAAAGATTGTTTCGACTAATTCAGGAGTGAAAGGCGCATCGATGATAGTTCCGTTCTTCATATATGAATCCAAGTTCATATTTCTTTGGAAAGTCATTATTGCACCTGTCTTTGTCTGAGAGAGTTTTAATACAGCAGTAGTAACATTCTTGAAGAATTCTTGTTCATCATAAGGAATAGTCATTGAATCAGCAGCTTTAGCATCATTCTTCGAATGTTGATTATTCTTCTTAGGAGTAAAAGGAAGAGTCAAAGCTTCATGCAATGGACCAAGGTTGAAGAACACTGCTACGACACCGACCATCAAGATTATCATCGCTATCACTATCGAAAGATAGAATAATTTGAATATGAAGGAAACAGCCAATCCAATCAAAGTAACTGAGAAGAAGGCTATCAAAGAAGTCTTCTTTTTAAAGAAGATAAAGGCTAAAACTAAGATGATCAATATAACTCCACAAGCTATTCCTATATCGACCCAATCCCTAGTCGAATAGTTGCTGAAGATGTTTTCATTGCCAGAGACACTTGATAAAAGCTCATTTATTTTGAAAGTCATATCAACCCCCTTAGTATCCTATTTTTTTGTATAATTTTAATCCAAATGAACTTTTAAATAAAGGGTTATATGTAGCTTTTAATTTTTTTCTCAGTATTTAGGTCTATTGAACTATTATTATTGAAAACAACTTTAATATCTAGATATAAGACCTTTATTCTTTTTGAATAACTTCAGCCTTTTTTTATTTCCATTGTAAGCAAATACATATTTCTTTATATCACCTATATCATTATAATTTCTTTGTTTTTGGAGAAACATATGGATAGAAACAAACAAATCGAATCTAAAAAAATGTGTCTTTTATATTTTCTTAGATATTTTTCTGATGGATGTGTCTATGGATTCTTACCTTGTTATTTTCTTTTAGCTTTTACTGATACTTTAGAAGTTGGAATATTATTAGCATCGATTCCTTTATCAGCCTTATTAGGAAACATTATAATTGGAAAACTATCTAAGAACGAGAAGAGAAATCTATTTCTATTGAAGATTTTTCTTCCTATCGAATCATGCTTTATTTGCTCGATAGGATTTGTAAATTTCTCATTTTCCTTAACCTTGATTTTCTCCATCATAGGGAACTTCTTCTCCATGTCTATGTATAACCTGTTAGATGCCATAGCTGGTGATATCAATGTAGAAGAGCACTCAAAATTCTCTTCGATGCGTTGTTTTGGATCATTGGGTTACATGTTCGGCGCATTGATTATTGGATTCGTCGTAAAAGCTTTTCAAGGATTAAACATCAATAGTTCATCAGCCTATGGATATGGATTCATATGCATTCTCCCAATCTATCTTCTCTTGATGTCTTTAACTTATTGGATGAAACCATACGATTTATCTTTGAGTCATCCAGAGACTAAAAATCAATCTTATTCATATAAAGACTTATTCAAGAATAAGAACTTCGTCTTATACGCGATAATAATCGCATTCCTAATAGGAGGATTATTATTCGCTGACAATATCTATACAGATTATTGGAATTTAGGAAACACAGAAGATAACAACCCCGCTTCTTTAGGAATGTCGACTGCCTTATATGAGGCGATTGAGTTTATAACTAGTTTGATAGTAGCTGCACTAATATCATCCTCAAATCTAAAAGCAATTCTAAGCATAGGAATATCAGCTTCAGTATTGAGATTCTTGGGATTAGGCGTTTGTACCTACATAGATGTCAAATCAGTATTAGGATTTGGAGCTTCTTCCATCGCAATATTGATGGCTACGAATTCCTTGAGAGGAATAGTATTCGGATGCTTTGCTTCGACATTCGTTCCATTCTTAGACGAGATAGTAGGAATTAAATTGAAGACTCCTGGAGTATTCATCGTAACTATGTCTTATGGATTGATAAATGGAATCGGTCAATTAGTCTTTAAATATATGATAAACGGATTTAAGTTTGTCTCAGGATCATCAGGTCATTATCCATCTTTCTTCCTTTTAGCTACCATCATGACTCTGCTACTACTGATTCTCCCATTTATCAAATTCAATAAGAAAGTGGAAGAAGCAAAATAAAAAACTCAGCCACACACAAAGGCTGAGTTTTATTTTTTCTCTTTTACTATTACTTGTATTGGCTTGTGTAGAGGTTGTAGTAGAAGCCTTTCTTAGCCATGAGTTCTTGATGGGTTCCTATTTCACCAATCTTGCCGTCGATCATAACGGCAATTGCATCAGCGTTGACAATAGTTTGTAAACGATGTGCGATAACGATTGAAGTTCTATTGGTGGATAGTTCTGCGATAGCAGCAGTGATATTCTTTTCACTGACAGCATCCAATGAAGAAGTTGCTTCATCGAGAATGATCATGTCTGGATTCATCAACAAGACACGTGCGATTGAAATCAATTGCTTCTCACCTTCCGATAAACCGCTAGATGCGGAGATGACTGTATCGTACTTTTGAGGCAATCTTTCAATGAATGAAGTAGCTTGAGCACGTCTTGCGGCTTCTTCGACTTCTTCTAGTGTTGCATCAGGCTTTGCATAGGATATGTTTTCTCTAACAGTTCCCTTGAAAATCCAAGTATCTTGAAGGACCATTCCAAACATACCTCTCACATTAGCTTTAGGCATCTTTTGTGAATCGACTCCACCCAAGAATACTTGCCCACTTCTAGGATCATAGAATCTCAGCAACAAATTAATCAAAGTTGTCTTTCCACATCCTGTAGGACCGACCAAGGCCACTTTATGTCCAGCATAGACTTTTAAGTCGAGTCCTTTCAAAATGTGTTGAGTCGGCTCATATCCAAATTCGACATCTTTGAATTCAATAGTCTTGGAGTCACCTGGTTTCAAATTAGGATCAAGACCCTCATCTTGTTCTTTCTCATCCTTGACTTCAAGAAGAGTTTGAATTCTCTTATAAGAAGCTTGAGCGTTTTGAATTTCAGTAGCGACTGAAGAAATATCATTGAACGGCTTGGCAAACTTCAAAGCGTAAGTCAAGAATGTTGTGAACGAACCTATGGACAATGTCGCTTTGACCATTGAAAGCCAAGTAGTATCGCTACCAGTGACTAAACTAGAAGAAAAATAGACCAATACGATTCCGACTACACCGATGATTGTATAAACGACATTATTGATCAATCTTGTCGAAGGGTTGGTCCAAGAAGAATAGAACTGAGCTTTTCTTCCCTCTTTATACAATTCCTCATCAAGTTTTTCAAATTCATCTTGCGACGGTTCTGATATATCAAAGGCTTTTACTGTCTTAAAGTTTCTGACTCTTTCCAAAGTATAACCAGCCAATGATCCAGCTGTCTTTGCCTGGGCTTTGAAATGTTTCTTAGTAGCTTTCTTTACAGACTTTGAGACGAAGAATGACAACGGGGTAAGAATCAACACGACACAAGCTAAAATCCAGTTTAGGACATACATGAACACGAGTGTAAATGCCAATGTAAAGACACCTTCAAGAAGTTGCTTAAACACACCAGTGATTCCAGTCATTACGTTTTCTGTATCGACACTAGCCAAAGTCAACATATCACCGTGAGGTCTATTATCGACATAAGATAAAGGAAGATAAGTCAACTTTTCAAAGACTGAGTCTCTAATATCCTTAACGATGAGTTGAGATAATACATTTGCCAAATATTCAAAGAAGAATTCAGCAATGGCTGAGACTAGTGTCAACCCACCCATAAGTCCGATATCGAGCCAGAAATTATAAGTTGCAGTTTTTAATTCAGGCGAATCAGCCACATAGACTTTGTCAAAAGCTAAATCGATAGCCTTTCCCATAAAGTAAGGTGTCAACAATAAGGAAACAACATAGATACAAGCCAAGATAAAGACTAACACTTCAAGACCAATATGTTTTTTCAAGAATTTGGAGATATCACCAAATCCATCCTTTTTCTTAATCTCGTTCATCTTGCCAATCCTTTCTGGACATCCACAATTTCAGTGAACACCTTGCTCTTTCCATAGAGCTCATCAGGCTTACCGATGCTCTCCACTTTGCCTTTGTCCAAGACCATGATCAAGTCGCAGCCCATCAAAGAAGAGACTCTTTCCGAGATGACTACTTGTGTTAAATCTTTACCTAAAGCTAATAGATTGTCTCTAAGCTTTCTTTCCGATAGGAAGTCCAAAGCTGAATATGAGTCATCTAAGAAAATAACGGATGGTTTCTTGACTAAAGCCATAGCGATTGCCAATCTTTGTCTTTGACCTCCGGATAAATCTTTAGCACCTTCTTCTATAGGCCTATCGAGACCTTTCTCATCTTTGAAGACATAATCACATAGTGCGTTATTCAAAGCATCTTTCATTTCGTCCTCAGTAGCGTTAGGGTTGGATAAGAGAAGATTGCTTCTAATAGTTCCTCTATAAACTTGAGGTTTTTGAGGAACATATCCTATTTCCTTATACAAGGCATGAAGATCATAATCCTTTAAAGGATGACCTTTATAATCTATTTCACCCTTGGATGGATCATAGAACCTAAGCAACAAATTCAAGATTGACGACTTACCACTTCCAGTTCCACCGATTATTCCGATTCTATCGCCTTTATGAATTGTAATATTCAAATTATCGATAGCAGGAACATCACTTCCAGGATAATTCAATGCAGCATTCTTCAATTCATATAAAGGTTGACCTATTTCGATATCAAAAGGTTGAACCTTGGGATCATTCACCAAATTAGGCTCTATAGCTAGTAACTTATCACATCTCTTCATTGAAGCATAAGACTTTGTAAAGATGATGATAAGGTTAGTTACTACGACGATAGCTTGAAGGATCTGGTTCAAATAGTTGACCAAAGCGACTATCTTTCCATTCTCACTAGCGATGATTTCAGCTGTGGCGTCAGGATTGAATATTCCGCTCATGGATCCGATGATGACTAAGATCAAAATGACTACATTGATTGCGAATGTCGTCACAGGTCCCATCAAAGAAGTAATCTTAGAAATCTTCAATGATTCATCGACATATTCTCCAGAAGCTTTAGAGAATTTATCCAATTCAAACTCTTCCTTATTAAATGCTCTGACGACTCTAGCACCACTCAATGAGTCATCAGTCTTTTGAGAAAGAACATCGAGTTTTTCCTGGACTTTAACATAACCCTTAGAAGTCTTAGGTAAGACGAGCAACAAGAATGTGAACAACACTATTGCCAATCCTATGAAGACTAATCCGGATTTCCAATCGATAATGAGAGATGCTACGATTGCACCAATAACCAAGAAAGGAGCGCGGATAGCAAGTCTTATCAACATTGCGACACCTTGTTGAACCTGGTTAGTATCATTGGTTATAACGTTTATGATATTTCCTATTCCGAATTCTTCCATTTGACTTGCAGGAAGCTTTTGAACATGAGCGAACAATCTGTTTCTCAAATCAGTTCCCGTTCCCTGCGATGCCCTAGCCGCCTTGTATTGACAAATCATAGTCGAACCAAAGCCTAAGAAAGTCATGGCCAACATCGCACCTATCAAGCCAACGACCAGGTTCCAATTAGCACCTGTCACTACGCCAGCTTCGTTATAAATAAGACCTTTTGAAACAATCAAAGACATCATGACCGGAGTTATCAATTCAAAGATTGCTTCAAACATCTTGAAGAAAGGACCCCAAAAGAAGTCTTTCTTATATCGCATAGCAGAATCAATAGTTCTGCCAGCAGGTGGATACTCCTTTTTCTTTTTTGCCATATCCTTTATCCTTTCAGTTAATTAAAAATAACATCGGCATAGCCGATGTTGTATAAGCTTACTTAGTACGAGTAGCTTCTTTCATCAACTCCTCATCTTCTTTCAAAGCATCTTCGTGAGACATAAGAGTGCCTTGGTTGTACTGATTCAAATATTTGCTTGCAATATCCATATATTTGGAATCGTCGTCGATTTCCTGAAGCTCATCGCTAGTAGGATTACCATCCTCATCGATTTGAGCATACAAAACATCGACTGTTTCTTCATCATCTTCAAAGACATAACCAAAGAGAACATGAAGCATGTCATCTCTGACCGTAAAAGCTATCTTTCTCTTTATCTCATTTCCGTTCTCGTCTTGAAGAATGATGACATCATCATCTTCATCGACTTCTTCGATTTCTTTTTCTTCGTTCTCAGCCATTTTTCTTTTCTCCTTTATCACCAAACATCGTATCCGTTTTTTCTAAGGTACCTTTCTAAGATGACACAAGCAGCTACTTGATCAATTTTAGGCTTTTGTTTTTTATGGGACAAATTCTCGTCATGCATCAAGGAAGCAGCTTCCAAAGTCGAATATTGTTCATCCTGAAGAACAATATCGATTTTGAGATTAGCTTCGCTTAATCTTTTCTCTAATTCAGCTTTAAAACCCAGTACAGTCTCTGTCATAGGGGATGGATCACCAGAAGGAAAGCATGGTCTTCCCAATACTACCAATCCGATAAAGTTATCTCTTATGTATTGAATTACCCTAGGATAACAATCATCGAACTTACCATTAGGAAAATGCATGTTTTCCAAGGGACTTGCCATATGGCCGGAACGACTTATGGCTATGCCCAAGGTACACATCCCTAGGTCAAGCCCCAAAATAGGCTTAAATCCCACTACTTGATCAATCCTTCAATCAAGGAAGAAACTTGATTGAATTTCTCCATCGATTTTCCACTTCCGAAGGCGATGTCAGGACGTCCACCTCCTCTTCCATCCAACAAGGCAGAAGCTTTCTTCATGATATCTCCTGCTTTTAGTCCGCTCTTCAAAGCTTCACTTCCAACACCTACTCCCAAATCGATTCTATCCTTTGAGACAGAGGCGATGAAAGCTACTCCGTTCTTGTGCTCATTGACAAGAGATGAAATCAAGCTATTCAATTGGGCATGATCCATATCGTTCTCTTTAACTACCAAGACAGATACACCATTGACCTCTTTGAATTTACTCTCAAGTGCTTCCTTTTCGATAGAAGCAACCTTTTCCTTCAAATCCTTAACATCCTTCTTGAGTTGATCGTTATTTGCCAATAAGCTCTTGATCTTAGGAGTGACATCCTTCTCACCAGTCAAGCCGAGATTCTCAACTAATCCCTTGATATTCTTTTGATATCCTTTGAGGTAGTCATAGGCATCTTTACCAGTAACAGCAACAATTCTACGGACACCAGAAGAAATAGCCTGTTCGGAAACAATAGCAAAGACATTTATATCTTCAGTATTAGATACATGGGTTCCACCACAGAACTCTTCTGCATCTCCCATCTTGACGACTCTAACTGTAGCGCCATACTTAGAAGCAAATTGGTGATAGGCAGGAAGCTTCATAGCTTCTTCCTTGTCCATATAATTGACTTCACAAGGAGTCTTGGACTCGATTCTGTTGTTTACATCTTCTTCAATCAAATCGAGCTCGTCTTGAGTCAATTTTCTATCCCAAGCAAAATCCAAACGGCAGATATGAGGTCCGACCAAAGATCCTTCCTGAGGAACTTGAGCAGTATTGTGATTTAAGACATCAGACAAAGCTTGATGGAGCAAGTGACATGCTGAGTGATTCTTTCTCGTCAATGAACGAGTAGCAAAATCAGGTTTTAATGTAAATGTATCTCCGACTTTAATAGATCCAAACAAAACTTTGACAAACGCTAAGTTTTGCTTATTAGGAGCATGCTGACAATCAGTGACTTCAGCTTCTGTAGAATCATTCACTATGCTTCCAGTATCAGCCACTTGACCACCTTGTTCTGCATAGAAGTTAGTAGTATCGAAAGCTACAGCACCTTCATCGGTGATTTCATCTACTTTAACACCATTCTTGAATGTTCCGATTACTTTAGCTTCAATCACCTTGTCATCATAAATGAAAGTAGAAGGAGTATTGAATTCCATCAAATCCTTGAATTGAGAACCATAAGTGACAATTCCTTGAGCAGCACGAGCTTGTCTAGCTCTTTCTTTTTGTTCAGCCAAGAGTTTCTCATATCCTTTTTCATCTACTTTCTTGCCTTTATCTGCTACGATTTCCTTTGTCAATTCAAATGGGAATCCGTAAGTATCAGAAAGCTTGAATGCATCTTCAGCAGAAAGAGTGTCAGTATCCTTGGATAGATACTCGCCTAAGAGTTTTTCACCAATCTTCAAAGTAGAGGCAAATCTCTCCTCTTCAGCCAAGATCATCTTTGTGACCTTCTCTTCTTTCTCCTTAAGGTAAGGGTAGAAATGATCATTTGTTTTTACTACAAACGGAACAAGTTTTGCTATAAATCCAGAAGGAAGTCCTAAAGATTTAGCAAATCTCTCTGCTCTTCTCAAGATTCTACGAAGAACGTATCCTCTGCCTTCGTTAGAGAATAGACAGCCATCAGCCAAGGC
Organism: Clostridium sp. CAG:568; assembly: GCA_000434395.1. Classification (GTDB taxonomy): domain Bacteria; phylum Bacillota_I; class Bacilli_A; order RFN20; family CAG-288; genus CAG-568. Next base: position 10,672 of record FR878760.1, read on the forward strand.
GAAGACCAAACATCTAGTGTGGTCTGCCACAACTCTATAAGCCATCTTGTATTTGCCTTCATAAGGCTTTCCTGATTCCTTCATGATTTCATCGATAATAGGCTTGAATGTATCGATTTCAAAATTGGATTCAGTCTTTTGCATAATACATGCAAAACGTTCCAATGAAGCACCAGTATCAATGTTCTTATGTGGAAGTTCAGGGTAATCTTCACGTTTCATTCCAGGCTTGGAATTGAATTGAGAGAAGACTATGTTCCAAAGCTCAATATAACGATCGTTTTCAATATCATCTTTCAATAACTTGATTCCGACATGTTCGGGGTCATATTCCTCTCCACGATCGAAGTTGATCTCAGTATCAGGTCCACAAGGTCCTTCACCGATTTCCCAAAAGTTATCTTCTGAAGGAATCATGTGATCAGGATCCATACCACACTTTATCCAAAGATCTCTAGTTGCGATATCATCAGGATAATATGTGATATAAAGTTTTTCTTTAGGAAAACCAAACCACTTCTCACTAGTCAATAACTCAAAAGCCCAAGGAATAACCTCATCTCTGAAATAATCACCAATAGAAAAGTTTCCGAGCATCTCAAAGAATGTGTGGTGACGATCTGTACGTCCGACATTTTCGATATCGTTAGTACGGATACATTTCTGAGCGTTGGTCAATCTTCTGTAAGGTGGTGTGACACGTCCATCAAAATACTTTTTCAATGCAGCAACACCAGCATTGATAAACAACAATGAAGGATCGTTGTCAGGAATCAACGAAGCTGATTGTTCTATATGGCATCCGTGTTCGTTGAAGAACTTGAGCCACATATCACGAATTTCATCCAAAGTCATGTACTTCATAACTATATTTTTCTCACTCCTCGATAAAAGATACCTTTACTACCTCAGTAAAGCTTAGATATTATAAATACTTATATAATAAATAAGTTAAGTATATTTTTTATTTTAGTTGTAAGTGCTTAAAAAGAGACATTTTTTAGTAAAAAATACAAACCATTTAATAGTTTATAAAAAAGAAAAAACGGACTTTTTAATTGCACCATTAAAATAGTCCGTTTTTCATACTGACAATTTATTATATTAAGATTCCAATCACTAAACAAACATAATTTAAGAAATGAGCTTCGATTCGATTGTTAGAGATAACCTTTTAACAACTGATTCGAACCAAACCTAACTGCAGAACATATTTTACTCAATCTCTTTCTTAGCCGGTTTCTTATCCCTCAATATTAGATTCATTATTATTCCAAGTATCATACTTGCAGCTACTGATGTAATAGTGATCATAGGATTGTTTGGATCTCCAAATTTAAATGCTAATCCACCTATTCCCGCTACTAATATTGTGCTAGCGACAAATATATTTTTTGTATTTGAGAAATCAATCTTTTCATTTATTAACATCTTGATACCACTAGATGCTATGAATCCATATAAAACCATGGATACTCCACCCATGACGCAGCTTGGGATTGTCATAGTGAAAGACATCAACGGAGAGAAGAAAGCCAAAATAATAGAGAAGAAACAAGATAATAGAATAACTTTCGTAGAAGCTATCTTTGTAACACCTACAACAGCCACATTCTCACCATATGTCGTATTAGCAGCACCACAGATAAGTCCACTTAAGCTAGTAGCGATTCCATCTCCAATCAACGTTCTAGATAAACCAGGATCAGTCAACAAATCTCTTTGCAAGATTCCAGACATATTCTTATGGTCTCCGATGTGTTCACATATAGTAACTAAACTTACAGGTATGAACAACAAAGCTGCTTTTCCAACATCAGCACCAGTTAAAGGAACTGAGGACTCATTCATCGTGAATAAGAATGAAGGCAAATCAAAGAATGATTTGAATGTAACAGGACTAAAGTTTTCTACCAAAGGAGAGAAATCAACAATATGGAAGTATTCATTCCCACAGCCATAGAATCCAATGGCAGTGAAGATGACTGCACTTATATATCCTGCAAGTATACCCAACACAAACGGAATGAGGCTTATCATCTTTTTGCCATAGAAAGAACATATGGCTGTCACTATCAAGGCAATCAAACCACAAAGTATTTCTACTAAGTTATAATCAGAAGCAGAAGAACTGGTTCCAGTCAAATTTGAAACAGCACTTACAGCTAAAGATAATCCTATTACCATAATGACTGGTCCGACAACAATCGGTGGAAGAAGTTTGTTCAACCAAGAGACACCAAACAATTTTATAAATAGAGCAACTAAACAATACACCACTCCAACCATTGCCATTCCAATAGGTAAAATCCAAAGGTTTGGCAACATTCCAACTTTTGTGCCATCTATGATAACTTCTTGACTAGATAAAGCGATAGCAGCAGTCATCGGAGCAATATAAGCAAAGGACGAAGCTAAGAACATCGGGGATTTGAATCTAGTCATGATCAGATAGAAAATAGTTCCAACACCAGCAGCGACCAAAGTAGGTGCAATCATCAAAGAAGCTATACTTTGACCATCTTTAGTTACATATCCGGCAAAAACTAACATAGGAACAGTAACACAAGCAACGAACATCGCCAAGACATGCTGAATAGCTAGAATAATCCATGTTCCAGCTTTCTTAGGATTCTGATCGACATCTAAAATCAATCCGTTAGAATTGACTCTTTCTTCTTTCTTCTCTTCCATAAGTTTTTTCCTTTCTAAAGCAAAAATAAAAGAGGCCTTAAGGCCTCTTGAACACCAAACAATTGGAAATAGAAATACTACCCTTGCAAAAACTTCTCAATCTAGTTTTTCTGTTTCTAGTTATTTCCATATATTTTCGCTTTGAAATGAAATATACAGTAAAATGCTAGAAAAGTAAAATAGTTTTTAAATAGAATCAGCTGATGATGGTAAATGTATGACTTGTGAATCATCAGGCGTAAAGATTGCCTTGTAAGAACGACGAACTTTGATATAAGTCTTTATGTTTCCGTATAATCCCAATAATTGAATAGAAACCAAACTGATCATTGCAACCAATCCTATAACACCAAATCCGGATTTCATCTGAAGTTCTTTGTCATAAGGGTATAACGCTGATGACATTCCTGTACACAAAGGAAGCAGGAATGCACTAGACATCGTACCAGAAGCTACACCAGCACTATCGAATGATAGGGCAAAGAACAAATCAGGAACAAAGAAACTTATGGCAAATGAGACTAATAACAATGCGACAATTATCACTGTATAGTCTATTTCATTTATATACTTAACTCTTGTCACTGCTAAGATACAAACAACCATCAAAGCGGCACACATGGCGAAGAACAAATCTTTACTTCTTATAGATCCACGAGAAACATCTTCTACTTGCTTAGCCAAGACGTGAACTGAGGGTTCTGCAAGAATTATGACCAAACCTAAAAGGCCCATAATTACTAAAACAATCGCAAAATTAGCACCATCATATCCATTTGATCCAAAAGCTAATCCCATCTTCCAAGCCAATGGATAGAAACTTGAGTTGACACCCATCAAGAACAAAGACAATCCGACAAATGTATATAAGAATCCGATGAATATTTGAATCAATTCTTTCTTCTTCATATGCAAGAAGCACAAATCATAAATAATAAAGAAAGCTAATAACGGAACAAGAGAAAACAATGTATCTTGCATAGCATCTAACAGATTAGAGCCATACAAACCACCTAATCCATTATAGCCTTGCTCAGTTAGCAAGGTATATGGAGTTGGAATATCGATTGAAAAATTGATATTTTCAGAGAACATACACATGATAGGAACGGTGATCAATGGTCCTAATGAAGCTAATCCAGACACACCGAATGAATCGTTTTCAGCATCCTTGCTACCTTTAACTTGAGCTACTGCTATACCAAATGCAACGATAAACGGGGCCGAAATACTACCGGTTGTAGTACCAGCACCATCGAATATTATTGGCATGAATTTGTCTTTGTCGATCAATAAGGCTAATGCAAATACAATAAACTCTAATCCGACAATGCAGAACTTATAACTCCATTGTTTTAAAATACGAATCAAAGCAAAAGCTAGTAATAAACCGACACCTATAGATACGACAGCAACCATTACCCATTTATGATTTTCACCCATCAATTGGGCTGAAAATACTGATAGGTCTGGTTCAGCCAGAGTGACTAATGTACCCATCAGCAAAGCGACAACACCTAATAAAATCAAAGATCTTTTCTTAGTTATATTTTCACCGATTGCAGTACCGATTCTGGACATTGCTTGGTCAGCACCCATTCCAAACAAAGAACTACCCAATACGAGTGGAATGAATGAAATCAAAAGACACAATGTAAACGGTCCGAACACACTGCTAGCATAGTTGTTAGCATAATAATTCGGAGTAAATATATTTTCAAATTGTACAGATCCTTCGATAGGCTTTGAATCAAACAAAAACAAGCCAGAGATATCGATAAGAAGTAATACTAAATAAATAGGTCCTATGGAGAATATACCTTCCTTTATTCTCCCCCATAATTCTTTTGCCATATCCACCTCCGAATTCTTCATTATTTTACTTAAGAAAAATGCAATTTATCCCTACATTTTTAAATAGACAAAAGGAATAAACATAAAACCTAAAAATACACTATAAAAGGTAGAATAATCTGAGTTTCGGATTTATCTTCAGTAATAAAAAATACTTCTTTTGAATTTGATAGAAAAGAAAAAACTCAGCCTTAGCTGAGTTAAAACGAAGTAGAACTAGAAATTATTGATTATTCAACTTTGATTCAATAGATTTCTCAAAATCTTGAATTGTTGAAATTTGAGCCATTTCATCTTCATTGAAAGAGATATGGAATATATCTTCTACTTGAATCATGATATCAGCCTTATCCAATGAATCCAATCCCAAATCAGAGAGATCAGTTTCCGGCTTCAATTCACCGACCTTGGTCTTTTCGCTGACCAACTCAGTCAACTTTGCATAAATGTCATTTTCAGTCATTTTTTTATATCCTTTACTTATTCATTAACTACTTAACTTTTGTAATTATATCACAATGATTTTAAAATCAAAAAACTAGAGAAGATTAGAATCATCCTCATCTTCATCAGTTATATAAATCTTTTGAACATTTCTAGCACATTCTTCCACCATAGGCTTCCAATCGAAAGAGTTTTCGATTTCTTCAATCTTATCTGGATGAGGACAAGTCGTAGGATTCTTTACGTCAAATATAGTGCAACAATCTTCATAAGGTCTAACTGAAATATCGAATGTATTAATCTTTTGAGCTATATCTATAATATCGATTTTATCAATAGCGACCAAAGGTCTGATGATAGGCATTGGAGTTGCAGGATCTATAGCTACAAAAGATTTCAAAGTTTGACTAGCGACTTGTCCAAAAGACTCACCGGTAGATAGAACAATATCGTTATTATTCCATGCAACTTTTGTAGCTATTCTTAGCATCATTCTTCTCATGATCGTAATTGCATAGGAAGTTCCAGCAGCCTTATAGATTTCTTCTTGCAAGTGAGTGAAAGGAACTATCATCAATTTTATAGACGGCTGATAATCGGTAAGGACATGAAGAAGATCTTTAATTTTTTCAATTACTTTTTCAGATGTATAAGGAGGAGCTGCAAAGTGAATACATTCAACTTTAGCACCTCTTCTCATCATCATGAATGTTGCTACTGGTGAATCGATTCCGCCACTGAGCAATTGAAGAGTCTTTCCTGCGATTCCAACAGGATAACCACCAAGTCCTTTTTCCTTAGGTCCATAAACATATGCCAATTCTTGACGTATCATGATGTGAATCAATAACTCAGGAGAATGAACATCGACCTTAATAGAGGGAATGTTGTCTAAGACATAGTCTCCTACCTCACGACAAATTTCATCAGAGTGATAAGGGAATGTCTTATCAGCTCTTTTCACTGTAACCTTAAAAGTCTTAGCATTAGAAGATTTAGCTAATTCCAATGAATACTTCTTAAATTCATCTAAGTCCTTTTCAATTCCCATAGCCAAAGAGAAATTTAAGATTCCAGGTACTTGCTTCAAACCTTTAGCCACATCTTCATAAGGCGTGCCATTCAAAATTATATAGATATGATCTTTTTTTATCTCATATTGAAGCTTGTCAAACTTCTTCAATTTAGCCTTGATATTAACACCAAGCTTTTTGATGAAATCAAAGATGTTTTTTCCCTTCGTAGATAATTCGCCAAAGAAAATAATAACCATGTCTTTAGCTGAGTCTCTGATATTTAATATTTCATTTTCCATATTTATTCACCTCAATCATCTGGATGTAAAGTCTTCAATCCTTCTTTAAACCAATAAACAAACTCATCGACTTCTTCTATAGTCTCATCTCCTTTAAAAGACAACCTAATCGGATTATCAGCACAATGTGATTCATATCCCATTCCTCTGAGTGCTGTATTAGATATTTTTAATCTATCATCACAAGCTGAAGTAGTCGATACATAAATATTATGAGAGGATAGAAATTCATCCATGACTGATGCTCTGACATGTTTTAATCCATATGTGAGAACAAAGGGAATACAACTCTCTTTTTCAGACATACAAATAATACCATCCTCATCTGCCAACTTATCTCTAATATAATCGTTTATTTTTTTGACTCTTTCAGTTCTATCAGCCAATGTTTGATTATCAATTCTTAAGGCTACAGCAATAGAGACATCCCCAGGAGTATTAGATGTTCCCGGTCTTAGATTCATCTCTTGACCACCTCCAACTTCAGGTGGAATCAAGACTACATTCTTTCTCTTTAGCAAAACTCCACTACCTCTCAAGGCACCTATTTTATGTCCAGAGAAAGAAACTAAATCTACATTTTCTAGTTTCATTATTATTTTTCCAACAGCTTGAGTTACATCGGTATGAAAATAAGCTCTGGGGCAATATTGTTTGGTCAATTTAGCCATCTTTTCAATTGGGAGCAAGAGTCCATTTTGATTACAACAATACAAACTAGAAACTAGACCAACACCTCTTTTCAATGTTTCGATAAATAAATTCCAGTCGATTTGACCATTTTTATCGACATTCAATCTAATCACTTCAAATCCACCAGCTTCCAACTTGTCAAAGACCTTTCCCACTGAATCATGCTCAACTGTTGTGGTGATGAGTCTTTTAGAATAAGAAGACTTGGAATAACTAGCTCCAAGAATTGCGATGTTGTTGCTTTCACTAGCACCGGAAGTAAATATGCATTCAAATGGATTAACTCTATCGTTGGAATCACCTAAGATAGACAATATCTGTCTTCTGGCTTTTTCAAGATAGAGATTTGCGGAATTTCCCATCTCATGTAACGAACCGGGGTTTCCGTAATCTTCCATAGCAATTTTCATAGCAATGTCACATGCTTCTTTATAAGGTTTAGTAGAAGCAGCGTTGTCAAAATAAATATATTTCTTATCAGTCATAATCTCAGCTTTCTTAGTCAGTTAATCCGACAGCTTTAGGAGTTTGAATGTTATTGTGATTAAAAGCTAAAGTCATAATGGAAGCCGCATTATCAAATCTAGCATTTTTGAATTCTAATTCGGCATTCTTTGTCTCGTTTTCAATATCTTGATAATTTCTACGATACTGAGCTGCATAAGTGATCAAAATCTCAGCGTTTATCATTGAGATTTTATCTCTTTTAATCTTTCCTAAGAATAAATCGCGATTATTTTTTAATTTTTCAAACTCTTTTTTACATTTTTCCACATCTATAGGTGTCTTAGTAGTCATGTTATAAACATCATTTATTTCATTCATGAGGGCTGACACTTCTTTGGCTTTAGCCTCTATATAGGAATGCACATCAAATTCCATTATAGCTCGTCTCGCTTTACATATATTTAGATAGGATAAATTCAATTCATCTAAAATTCCATCCAAAACGTTCTTCACATTGACTTCAAACTCTTTAAACTCACTGAACTTATCAGCTATATTTTTGTTGAGTTCGGATATTTTCTTTTGAGATTCAAGAAGTGAAGAATAAGGTGTTCCGTCATGGTTAGTCAAAGATTCATCATTTTCTCTTCTCAATCTCTCATCCAAATCAATCATCTCACCTAATTCTTGAGATTTCTTAAAGAAATCATCATCAAGAACATAAATTGTCTTATATGTTTTTATCTTCCTTTGAATAGAAGCATATTTTTCTTGAATAAGAAGGATCGATTGTGCTTTATCGTTTTGAATTTTATTAAATTCATCTTTGGATAGCTTCTCTGTATCAATCTTTCTCTCTAAAGTATCTATTCCATTAAGTATTTCATCCAACGAAGTCTTCACTCTAGCAATTTTGAGAAGCTTTAAATCCTGATTGATTTTGACCAATCTCTGATTAGCTCTATCGATAAAAATATCGATTCCTAAATGTGTCAATGGAACTCCCGAATTCTCAGTGTCTACCTCTTCCTGCTTTAAGACTTTCAATCTCTCAGGAATCACTTTTTGAGCCATCGTGATACTGTTAGGAAGTGTTTGACCATACTTATCCAAAACTTCTAATGCCTTATTTATCTTGTCCAAATGTTCTTTAGCGCTTGTATAATCAGCTTTATCAATGTCTACTTCATATTGTCTGAAATATTCTTCAAATACATCGAACAAATTATCTAAATCCGATTTGATCGGTCTCAATTCAATTTCATTTTGATTACAAAATTCTTTAAATTTTCTAAACCTTTCTTTCGGCTCTTTTATCATTGCATGGTATTTATCATCGATTACGAGCGTCTGAGCTATTTGCTTCTTGAATCCATTTATCTCTTCCTCAAATGAATCCAAGACCTTTTTTGCAGCTAGGATATTCCTCTTTAGACCTCTCTTTTCTTTGGCGTTCAAAAGATTTGTCACCGCTGTTACTGCTTGAGTTACTTCTTCTTTATTTTGCTTATCCAAAGAAACATAAAAATTTATTAATTCATTGTATTTCTCCTTGTATCCAGGAGCATCTTTATCAGCCATCTTCTTGACTCTTTCAAGACTGGTCGAACAATCACGATATAAGACATCATTGATGCTTTGACTTCTATCTATTATTTTTTTGCCTTGAGAAACAAAGTAAATTCCTTTTCCAAGACAAAAATAGATTAAAAATCCAATCAGACCAGCCACAATCAAACATCCAATTACGATTAAAGCTATATACCATCCGTTCATATGGACAACCTCCAAACGCACTTTTTATTTTAATACAAAAACAGCTTCCTATTTTAATAGGAAGCTAATTATTGAATTAATACCACTGAATTATTAGAAATTTATAATTCCGTATGCACCTAAGACAATCTTAACTGCCACCAAACAAAACACAATAGAGGCTATCAGATCTCCCCACTTTTCAAGTTTAGGACCAATCACTTTTCCAAACAGAATAGCTAAGATTGAAAGAATCCAAGTAACAACACCAATGGTAGCAAACAAACTCATCGCCCAGCCGACTTCCTTATCCATATAAACAAATCCGATAGACAATGCATCGATAGATGTAGCAACAGCTTGAATGAACATCTTTCCAATAGTTAATTCGTTGGATTTAGATGTTTGAGATTGGGTTTCTAATTCAGCTTTTTCTTCACTATTTGAAGCCTTTCTTTCCTTCAATCCTTTAATCCATTCATACAGGCTTTTAGAAGATAGAAGCATGAGTAATGTGAAGGCGACCCAGCCAACAATAATTTCTTTTTGATCCTTGAAATATCCTTGAATCCAATATCCGATAAAATATCCGATAACCGGCATAACACCTTGAAACAATCCAAAGAGGAATGAGCAGAGAATTATCTTCCACCACTTCATGTTCCATTCCTTGATTCCATCAGTAGCTCCGACTGTCATACAATCAAAAGACATGGTGACAGGAACTAGTAAAAAATCAGTCCAAGATATCATAATTAAATTTTCCTTATTAAGTGGTCGATATTCTACAATAAAAGCTGTTTATAAACTATAAAAAGCGATGGAGTCCCATCGCTTTGGAAGCTATTTCATCAATTTTGGGTCGTATGCAACACCATTTTGCATATTCTCTCTAATGGTGTTTTCAATCTTTTGAGCTTCTTCCGTATTGGTAGTCAAGAACTTATACAAAGCTGTAGATCCTTGTCCAAGTCTTTCCTCTCCATAATTGAACCAAGATCCAGATTTCTTTATAATTCCATAACCCAATGCTAAGTTGGCAAGTTCATGTAGATGCGATATTCCTTGGCCATAAATCATATCGACACGGCATGATTTATAAGGAGGTGCAACCTTGTTCTTAACTACTTTTACATTCACCACATTACCGATAACAGCATCTCCATCCTTCAAGGCTTCAGCCTTTCTAATGTCGATTCTGACAGAAGCATAGAATTTCAAGGCTCTTCCTCCAGAGGTGGTCTCAGGGTTTCCAAACATCACTCCAACTTTTTCACGCAGCTGATTGATAAATATTACACTACAATTTGATTTGTTCAATTGACCTGCTATTTTTCTCAATGCCTTACTCATCAATCTAGCTTGCAGACCGACACTTTGATCGGATAAAGTTCCTTCCAATTCAGCACGTGGAACAAGAGCGGCTACACTATCGACTACGATCAAATCAAATGCGTTTCCTTTTGCGAGCATATCGACAATATCCAAAGCTTGTTCGCCATAATCAGGCTGTGACAATATCAAATTGTTGATATCCACGCCTAAAGCCTTAGCATACTCAGGATCGATAGCATGTTCTGCATCTACAAATGCAGCTCTTCCACCCATTTTTTGAACTTGGGCTATAGCTTGTAAAGCCAAAGTAGTCTTTCCTGAGGATTCTGGGCCGAATATTTCAATGATTCTTCCTCTTGGATAACCACCCACTCCCAAGGCTTGATCGATCATCATAGAACCCGTGGGAATAATTCCTGTCTCGACAGTAGGTCTATCTCCAAGTCTCATTACAGAGCCTTTTCCATAAGCTCTCTCAATCTCTTTTAAAGTCTCAGTGAGCAAAGAATTATCTCTTTCTTCTTTTGCTTGTTGCTCTGAAGCTTTTGCTTCTTTCTTTTCTTTTTCCGCCATATAAGTTCTCCTCAATGATTATATATTCTTCAAAGGCCTCAAAATGATCATTTTAGGCAAGATTATTTAGCAATTGTCTCAAACCTTCTTTTACACACTGCTCTCTAATGCTATTTCTATCACCTTCCAACTGATATTTATAAGCTTTGGCTTGGCCATGGTAGGATATTCCTATCCAAACTTCACCGACAGGTTTTCCATCCTGAGCTGTAGGTCCAGCGTTTCCTGTAAATGAAATAGCGACATCGCTTCCAGTGAATTTCTCACTAGATAATGCCATTTCACAAGCGCATTTCATCGAAATAGCTGTATCTTCCTTCAAGGTTTTTTCACTTACGCCTAATCTTTGTTTCACATCGTCGACATAGGTGATAACACCACCTCTATAGTAGTTTGAAGCCCCTGGGACTGAGCACACAGTTGCTCCGAATAATCCGCCTGTCAAACTCTCACAAGAACAAAAAGTGAGTTTTCTCTTTTCCATGATGGAAAAGACCATACTCACGAGGTTTAAACATCCGTTATCCATTACTTTGCACTCTCCTTAAGAACCTTTCTAGCATTATAAATATAAATTCCGCCAGAAATAAGTGAGAGCAAAACTGTGATGATTCCGAGGAAATCCAACCAAAGCATGGCTGATATTTCGCCGTTGCATCCCATTGTTTGAGCCCAGAATCCATTAGTTCCATCAGTCCAATTCATAAAGTTCTTATTATCGAATACATAATCGATGAATTGGAATGGGAATCCTCTAAGGAATAAGAAAGGAATATAAACAGTTTCAGCAACAGTCTTTGCCTTTCCAAAGATATTTGCTGGAATTACCACGCCTTTTGTTCCACAAATCATTCTTAGACCATCGATGATGAAGTCTCTACCGACCAATAAGACAACAAATAATGGAGGACATAGCCAAGGCATCTTAGCGGTCAACATAATCAATGTTCCATCTATCAAGAACTTGTCTGCTAAGGGATCCATATATTTTCCAAAGTCAGTGACCATATTCCTAGAACGAGCGATATGACCATCGACACCATCTGTAGCAGCTATGATGATAAACACTACACAGCAAACCAAATCCAAGATTGTAATGTGAGTCATAGGAATGACATACAAAGCTGGGGCTGGAATAAAGAAAGAGATAAAATAAGCAATCAATAACAACAAAGTCAAAGGAAATCTAGAAAGAGTTACTTTGTTAGCGAGATTCATACTTGCCTCCTATTTTGATACGCACATATATTAATAGTTTTAGAAAAATAAGCAAAATAAAAAAGGGAATTACCCAATCCTGTAAGCCATGTTTTGTCTAGAGCGACAATTTATCTGAGTGTTACCACCCACATTCGAAGGATTCGGTTCTCCTAGGAATGCCTCCCTTACCAAAATTTAGGTTTCTCACTTGCGGGGCTTTCCACGTTTCACTCCCAAAGTTTCCAATGGGTTTCGTCACTGTGGAGCGTTAGAGAGAACTTCCCATGGCCGAAGCTTTAGGGTTGTTCTCAGCCGTCACCGGCTCCCTTAAACCGGTGCCCAGCCTTATCATTTAAGCTGGCACAAACACTACGACCATCACAGGTCGTGTGAGCATGGACTTTCCTCTGATAGACAAGCTACCAGCAGTCGCTTGGATTGAGCGTTCGCATCTACTTAATCTTTGTAGGATCGACTCCGGCTTTATAAAGAGCTGTTTCAAGATCATTAATTCTTTTTAGCAAAGATAGATTATCTTGCCCAGAAGAAGTAATACCTTTAACATCATCTAGCTTTTGCTTCAAAACTGTGTTTTCCACTTGAAGAGAAGTCACTTTCTCATTTAAGAGCTTGTTAATTCTCTCAAGCTCAACTTTAGCTACATCTTGGTCTTTCACATAACTTTCAAAGACCTCGTAATCCGATATAACCGAATCAAGGAGGGTATCAACTTGCAAACAATTGTATCCGGATTTAGCTCCGGAAAAATTTTGATTGTAAATTTTATCAGCAGATAGTTTTAAGTTTAAGCTAGACATATAATCTCTCCTGCAATTAAAATTATAGCATATTCAATTCTCTATTGAAAATGTGTGTGAATGGTTTAAAGAACTATTCTTCATCCGATGAGAAAAAGTGGCCTATAGTCAAAACATAATCATTGATTTTTCCTGTCAAGACATCGTTATAATGACAAATGAATACTCCTGAAATCATAATCATCATATTTTCAGCTTCTTCATCACTAGCTTTATCCCCGTAAACTTTAACCAGTCAGAATTAATATAGTTTTTATGATGATATTGGGAATAAGGATGTCGGTGATGTCATTGATATCAATTTAAAAAGCCGAGCTTATTAGCTCGGCTAATCTTACACATTCTTTTTTCTTTCTTCTCTTCTATCCATTACTCTATTCAAGTAAGGAAGAAACCCATGAAGAACAGGCTCATAAACATCATTATGTTTTTCGAAGTATTTAACATGGCAAGAAACTATCAAGTTATTCATACATAAGATTACAGGAACCGCCGCCAGAATCAATGAGACCAATGCGATTGCACCTATGCATTTTCCAAACACACTAATACCTTCTCCAAATACGCTGACCATGAATTCTCCAGTAATCATCTTGATAAAGTTAGAAGATCCTACAGGGTCATCCAAATGATATAGTACACCAGTATAAATCAACACACCATACATCAACATGGAAAACAACCCAATATATGTTCCATAAATTTGTTTCCACGAATAATGCTTATGATCAAACAAAGCTAATCCACCACCTATGAACAATAATGTATGTGAAATATATCCAGCTATTACCAAATATAAATCATCAGCCATAAAGGAAGGAGAGACTATTGCGCCTACTAAGAATCCAAACCCAGAAAGTAAAGCTACGAAAGCACCAAATAATCCAATCTTGGCAAAGCCGAATGTGAATACAGCACCAAATATCAAATAAGATAAATGAGAGAATTCAACAGGCGAATAACCAGTATGAGTTATAGCGTAATAACTATACTCACATGACTTATATACTAAAAGAAAAACAGCTATTCCAAATATAAGCCAGGAATTGATCTTTGGATGGTGTCTCATCAGCCACAGGAAGACGATAGAACTAGCCAAAACAACTAACGAAATCATAGAATAAATAACAGACATTCTAAATCCTCCTTTACAACCTAATTATATCTAGTTTTCTTCAAAAATGAATAGATTTTTTTGCTATTTTTATCAATTTAATTTTTGTTTATTTTTTCATTCATTAACAACTAGTTTTTAGTGGTTTCCAAAGATGATTTCAACTGATAAACAAAAGAGATTGTATACTTGTCTATAAATAAAAGGAGACCATATATGATAGCTTTAATAACTGGTGCCTCATCAGGGTTAGGATTAGAAGTCAGTAAGATATTAGCCCAAAAAGGATATGACATCATAGGAGTATCTAGACATGAAGGCGATTTTTCTAAGCTTAAAGACACTTATCCCAATAGAAAGTTCGAATTCATCTCTTTAGATTTATCTTCTGAAGAAGGAGTCAAGTCCTTAATAGACAAAACAAAAAATATAGATATCGATTATTTCTTCGACAATGCAGGCTATGGGATGATAGGCCATTTCGATGATGATAATATCGAGAAGGAAATGAAGATGGTCGATTTAAACGTAAAGGCTTGTCATAGGTTACTCAAAACATTCACAACGAAATTCTATAAAAGAGGTAAAGGTAATATTTTAGTAACAGCTTCTGCCGCAGCTTTTGCACCAGCTCCTTATATGACTCCTTATTACTCTACAAAAGTATATGTGTATTATTTAGCTCTTGGATATTGGAGAGAACTTAAAGAAAGAAAATCAAAAGTTATTCTATCAGTACTTTGCCCAGGACCCGTGGCTACAAACTTTGAAAAAGCAGGAAATGTAAAATTCAATATCAAACCGATATCCTGCCAAAAATGTGCATCTTATGCTGTAAAGAAATCCTTGAAAGGAAAGACTGTCATAGTTCCATCTTTCAAAATTAAATGCCTACATTTCTTCTCACACTTTTTACCTAAGAAATTCATAACTAAAGTAATCAAGAAATCTGCAGATTAAAAAATCGCCTCACACAATGATGACAACTTCCAAGTTATCCTTTTCTCTAATCTTTCTAGCCAAATCCATTCCGTTTATTCAACCTAAATTGATATCTAAAATGATTTTTTATAAGACTTTTCCTCGAACAAGAACTCTTTTCCTGAGAAGAACCTATCCAAATTTATCAAAACATTCTTATCTTTTTGGTATCAGTTGATATCGTTGAGAAATGTTTGATAATCATTTTGATTATCCTCGACTAAAGCTATAGAGATTTCTTTCATATTTATACTTTAATTTCTTGTGAAAGCGTTGGCCGACCACTTTCGAATATCAATTATTAATTTTAAGATCTTTTTTACAAATAAAATAGCCGAGCTATTAGCTCGGCTACAAATTCAATATCGATTACTTATTTTCTTTAGAATCGATTATTTCTTTGATTTTGTCGGTCGGATTTCTCTTGTCGTTAGGATGATGAGGTCCATGATCATGCCATACAGCCCAATAGCAAAGAGTAGCAAGTCCAGCTCCGATATAAGGTCCAAAGATGAAAATCCATATTTCCTTAATAGGCTCAGTTTGTCCGTTGACCAAAGCCATCAAAGCAGTTCCTAAAGATCTTGCAGGATTAACACCAGTACCAGTGATGCTGAATCCAAAGAAGACGATAGAAGTCAAGGATAATCCTAAAGCAATTCCAGAAAGACCTTTATTAGCCTTGTCATGAGAAGTGCAGAGAATTGTAAATACGAAGACCAATGCAAAGAAGATTTCTGCAAATAATCCAATTGCATAACCACCAGCAGTTCCAAATCTAGAAATCAAGGTGCCACTCACTGCGTTAGAAGCATAAGTGTTGATTATTCCCATATCAGCACCAGCTGCTAAGGCTGAAAGATCCCAGTTATGTCCTAAGAAGCCGACGAGCAATGCAGCACCGATAATTCCACCGACAACTTGAGACAAAGTATAAAGAAGCATTTGCTTCCATCCGATACGTCCATCCAACCACATTGCGAATGTGACTGCAGGATTGACATGGCAACCTGTAAATTCACCTAAAGCATAGGACAAGGCTGTGACAACCAAGCCGAATGTAAGAGAAGTTGCAATTGCAATTTCACCAACCGAAGCACCGTTCATGGCAAGACCGGTTGCTGCACCACATCCGATGCAAACCAATACTGCAGTTCCTAAAATCTCACCGATACATCTCTTGAACATAACGAACCAATTGATCTTTTTGTTTTGGTCAGTCATTTCTTTCTCCACAGGAACAGCTTGTTCAAGTGGTTGTTTGTCTTCACTCATTTGTTTTTCCTCCAAAAAATAACTTTTGTATTATAGTCCTTTTAGGAATTATTGTTAACACAATATTATTGTTTATATAAGAAAGAAATTACTTTTCTACCAGTCAAAAAAGGATTGAATTCGCATCAAATTCAATCCAATAATTTTAAGTTGGCTTATATAATTTTAGTCTATTCACCTAGATCAATAGGCTTCTTATGACCTTCAATGTGATATCTATAAGCATCTTTGATCATCTGCTCCATTCTATCCATGCAATGCTCAAAGTTATAATTCTTATAGAAGTCATTATATAGTGTCTTTATTTGGGCACTTTCTTTAGGATGCTCTATAAACCAATCGATATGTTTAGCTAAATCTTCATCATCACCACATTTAAAGACACAATGCGTATTTCTCGAGTATTCGCTAACTGCTGCTTTGGGGCTATCAGAGAGCAATGGTAAAGCTCCACAGCAAATAGCTTCCAAACACGATATTGATTCCAAGTCAGCAACAGCAGCATGAACATATAAATCAGCCTCACTCATTAGATCTACTACTTGAGGTCTCGTGAAGAAGTTGATGTAAGGTTTATTAGGCAAAGATTCACCCATTTTTATTAACTTTTCCTTCAAAGGTCCATCACCAGCCAAAACTAATTGAATCTTATCTTTATGCTTGGAAAGAAGGATAGCTCGAATCAATTGAACTTGATTCTTTTCATCGGTCAATCTTCCGGAAAAGACTATCAAGTATTTCCCTTCCCATTCTTTTGGTCTTTGAGCTAAAGGATTCTTTCTAAAAATAGGAAGAACACCATTGGAAATGACATAACCATTCGTATGATATTGAATATTCTCTTCGAAAATATTTCTTATGAATTGAGTGGGGTAATGTATTGCGTCGCAATACCTATATAAAGCTCTCCAAAAATATTTATACAAAGTCTTGTTGACAGCCTCGACACCCATTAGTTTGAATTGAGCTGAGACATTTTCTGCTTGGGTATGAAATCCAGCTGTAATGGCGATATTTTTTTCGTAAGCTATTGAGGCGGCTTTAGGTCCTAATAATAAAGGTTGCATAATATGGACTACGTCAATTCCTTCCATAGATTTCTCTATTATGTCTCTTTTAGGCTTAGGAAGGGTGACCCCTTCCTTTTCTACATAGCTGTTGAAAGGTCCTACATTCAAATTAGGGCAAACAAATACATCAGGCTGCCCCATAGAATTTTGATCAGCACACAGAATTGAAACATGATGTCCTCTTTTTCTCATCGAATTGATGAGGTTGTTTTGAGCAACCATAGTTCCATTGGTGTTATCGCCAAATACATCACATACAACGAGTATATTCATAATCACGCCTCATTTTGCAATATTATAGCATTTAAAAATTAATCAATATTTTCTTCATTCTTAGGCCTATAAACGTAATGCCAATAGTCTTCTTGTTCAATTGTTTTAGATAATTTGACCAAGGATTCATAAGTATCATCACCGAGTTTTTGAATTGCATCTCTTCGATTTAAGTCCTTATCGGGATATAAAGGTTCTCCGATAATGACTGTTACTCTTGGCTTCTTAAACACCTTCCAAAATCCTTTCCTTTTTCTCCTAGCGAAAAAGACAGGGAGAACAGGCGCATCTAATTCGACTGGATATCTAAAGGACTGCCTTTTAAAATTTCTAATGCCAGTATAATTAGGCCATAGATGTGCTTCAGGATAGATAACAATTACCTGTTTTTTCTCTTGAATGTAATAAGAAATAGCATGAGTCATCTTAGGAATATCATGAATATCGACAGGAAGAGGAATAAATCCGCAAATTGGAACAATCAATTTTGTGGCAGGATTAGCTATAGCTTCAGAATAACCGATAGTATTAGTTCTTTGCTTATGGCTTATTAAATAAGCTAAGGCTACATCTAATTCACCAGCGTGGTTTGCATAGATGAAATAA
This sequence comes from Clostridium sp. CAG:568, assembly GCA_000434395.1. Lineage (GTDB taxonomy): Bacteria > Bacillota_I > Bacilli_A > RFN20 > CAG-288 > CAG-568. The sequence goes on from FR878760.1 coordinate 29,119, forward strand.
CCTTTTTTATTATCTAATTTCTTAACATTTTCCTTTCCTATCCATTTAACACCGACAATAATAGAAAATGTTTTTACCAAAAAATAGATAATAGCAAAAAAGAAATTAGATACGTGCTCATAAAATCCACGTCTCTCAACAACAATTTTCTTTTTTCCTTTATAGGGATCGTATCTGACGTGTTTCTTACCGAAATCATCATTAATTTCATCGCTATAAAAGATTGTTTTATCCAAATCAGTCACGCTTCTTCTCCTTCCCATCATCGATGAGTTTATCGATAAGCTCATCCCATTGGGAATATACCTTATCAGCAGTGTACATCTCAGCCAATTCAGTGGATTTAATGATAGCTTCTGCTCTTTTGATAGGATTTTTGACTAATTCTTTTAATATAGAAGAGAATTCCAAATTGTTGTTACCACGTAAAACTTTATCGAATAAAACGGGGTTGTATAAAGGTAAATCTCTAACCAAAATAGGAATATTTACATTAGAAGCTTCTAAGATAGTCATTGGGAAAAGTTCATCGTAAGACGGCATGAATAAAATATCCGCACAATTGTATATCGAATTCATTTCCTCATTAGGAATTATGCCTAAGAACTTCACATTGGGAGGAGGATTAGAAATCATCTTTTTCAATGATTTATAACCTTCTGTTATCTTTCCAAATGTAAAACCACCAACCCATACAAAAGTCATATCAGGATTATCTTCGGCTACAGCCAAAAAATCTCTGACTCCTTTTCTAGTTTGAGTCTGACCACATCCCATGACTACAAATGAGTTCTCTGGGATTCCATATTTCCTTCTAGAATTTAATTTTTCAGGAACAGACAAAGGATAGAACTTTTTATTTGAAACAAAATTAGGAACTGAATGAACATGATACTTATCAAACCCAAGGTCGATCAACTTTTGAACATAATAAGGATTAACTGTCACTAAATCATGGGCTTTGCGGTAAAAGGACATTACATATCTCTTAAAAATATTCAAAGCAAATTTAGGAAGTTTTATAGAGCCATCCAAAGTATCTGGAAGAAAATGAACCATCGCTATAGTTTTTTTCTTCCTTTTTAACTTTATGTAGAATTTAGGGTAAATAGCAGTAGCGATAACTAAATTAGACTTCTTGTAATTCTTGCATATAGAAACATTATATTTGTCTTTTCCTTGATCGTTGAGCAAAGTTATCAAAGATTGAGTTGCGGTATGAACCCCTTGACTCTCGACTTCCTTTTTCTTAGCAAGAATAGCTATGTTTGTTTTATTTTCCATTTCGTTCACCAATAACATATTATAAAACATAAAACTAATATAGCAAAATAGCCATTTATAAACAAAAGCATCGTCTTTTATTAGACGATGCACAAAGCAAAAACAAGCCTATCTTTGTTTATTTATAATTTTGGATTTTGTATCCTCTAAAAATTTAGGGTCATCGAAGTAATCGACTCTCAAGGCTTTCTTAACTCTAGCCATTGTTGCACTAGCCTTGGCTCTAGCCTTGATAGATCCTTCCTTCAAAATCTCATAAACCTCATCGAGTCTTTCTTCATAATATTTTCTCTTTTCTCTTATTGGGGTAAGAATATTATTCAAGACAGCGAAGAGGAACTTCTTTACGACCACATCACCTAATCCACCTCTTTCATAATGGGCTTTCAATTCATCGAGATTCTTATATTGAGGTAAGAATTTGACAAAGTCCTCATCGCTAGCAAAAGCAGATAAATAAATAAAGACAGGATTGTCCTTAGTATTACCAGGGTCAGAAACTTTGAGATGATTGGGATCGGTAAACATCGACATTACCTTTTTCTTCAAAGTAGCCTCTGAATCGGACAAATAAATACAATTACCTAAAGACTTACTCATCTTGGCTTTACCATCAGTGCCAGGCAATCTTTGACATACTGTATTCTCAGGGAGAATAATCTTGGGTTCAATAAGCGTAGGTCCATATAAATGGTTAAATCTTCTAACAATTTCTCTACATTGCTCGATCATAGGTGATTGATCTTCACCAGCAGGAACCAATGTAGCATCAAAGGCTGCAATATCTCCAGCTTGAGAAATAGGATAAAAGAAGAAACCACAAGGCAAGCTTTCACCCATATCTTTTTGTTTGATTTCAGCCTTTAGTGTCGGATTTCTCTCCAAAGTAGCAACAGTGACAAAATCCATTAAATAAAAAGCCAATTCAGCCATTTCAGGAACCTGGGACTGAACAAAGATAGAAATCTTGTTAGGATCTAATCCGACAGAAAGATAATCCAAGGCAACTTCCAAAATATTGTCACGAATCTTGTCAGGATTTTCAATATTGTCAGTCAATGCTTGGTTATCAGCGATGAAAACATACATTTCATCATAATCACCTTTGTTTTGAAGCTCGACTCTTTGTCTTAAAGATCCTACATAATGACCGATATGAAGAGGACCGGTCGGTCTATCGCCGGTTAAAATAATTTTCTTTGGTGCCATATAAATCTCCTAAAATTTTATTTTTTCAAAATATCTATAATTCTATCTGCAACATTCTCTTTATTGAAGCCAAAGCTGTTTACTACATCTTTGGCAGGCGCTGAAAGTCCAAAACTATCAACACTCATAATGTTATCAGAAAATATACCTAACCCCCAAGATGAATCCATCTCGACTACTAATCTTTTGCTTCTATCAACACCTAAGACTTCATCCTTATACTCTTGAGACTGTGAAAGGAAAACTCTAGCTTCTGGTAAAGATACTACTCTTCCATCAATACCTCTTTCTAGCAACATCTTTTGGGCCTCGATGGCTAAGCTTACTTCTGAACCG
>FR878760.1:31956-49054 GCA_000434395.1 Clostridium sp. CAG:568
ACTTCTGAACCGCTAGCGATTATTGTATAGTCCAATTTTGAGTTTTCTTTACTTACAACATATCCACCCTTGTCGACTCCATCTCCATTAGTGCCAGCTAACAAAGGTACATTTTGCCTTGTAAGAACAATACATGTAGGATGGTCAGTAGAAAGCAATGCTTGTCTCCAGCTTTCAGCACATTCATTAGAATCGGCAGGTCTATATACTCTAACATTAGGAATACTTCTCAAGCCTGATAATTGCTCGATAGGTTGATGAGTAGGACCATCTTCACCTACAGCGATAGAATCATGGGATAACAAGAAAATCTGTGGTAATTTTTGAAGAGCAGCCATTCTCAAAGCAGCTTTGAAGTAATCTATGAAAACCATAAACGATCCACCATAGGTTCTAAGTCCGCCGTGTAGCAACATACCGTTTAATATCGTCGCCATTCCAAACTCACGTATACCAAAACGCATTATCGTTCCTTTAGGGTTATCTGCAGTAAATATAGTTTCACCTTTAACATCAGTCTTAACTGAAGAAGCCACGTCTCCGCTTCCGCCTATGAGATTAGGCAATTCTTGCTGAGCTAGAGAAAGGAGTACATTTGAAGTGTTCCTTGTAGCGATTGACTCATTCTCAGGAAATGTAGGAAGCTGTTTGAAGATATATGGAGATACGTCATTACGAATAGTAGCCATTAAATAATTAGCTTCTTTAGGATTAGACAATTGATACTTAGCAAGGGCTTCTCCGTATTTTTCGTGTTCGATTCTTCCTCTTTCGATGAAAGTTTGTTTGAAAGTCATATAGACTTCGTCAGGAATCTCAAATGGTGGATAAGTCCACCCATAGCTATTCTTAGCAAATTCACCATCCTCAAGCCCTAACGGTGAACCATGAGTTTTATTGCTTCCTTGTTTTTGACTTCCAAAACCAATAATTGAATGAATCATAATCATCGTAGGTCGATCTTTTGCTGTCTTAGCAACATTGATAGCCTTGTCTATCGATTCGATGTCATTTCCATCTTTAACTTCTAAAGTATTCCAACCTAAAGCTTGGAATCTCTTGAAAACATCTTCATTCGATGCCAAGTCAGTAGGTCCATCCATGGTAGATCCATTTGCATCATAAAACAAAATTAACTTATTTAATTTTTGAATACCGGCATAAGCTATAGCTTCATCACTCACGCCTTCTTCTAAACATCCATCACCACAAATACAATAAGTATAATGTTCAAATATTCCATCACTGTTAGGATAGATTGCTCTCAAATGTCTTTCAGCTATTGCCATTCCAACAGCTTGACCGATTCCTTGTCCTAGTGGTCCAGAGGAGCAATCTATACCCGGTGTTCTTTCAACTTCAGGATGACCTGGAGTTTTAGAATTCAGTTGTCTAAATTGTTTCAAATCATCGATAGAAATATCATATCCAGCCAAATGAAGTGTGGCATATAAGGCCATACATGAATGACCGGCTGATAATACTAATCTATCTCTTTTAATCCATTTCGGATCTTTAGGATCGGCGACCAAATGACGAGAATAAAGAACATAAAGAAGTGGTGCCATATCCAAAGCCATTCCTGGATGACCACTCTTCGCTTTATTGATACTGTCGATAACTAAGGCACGTATAGCACTGACACAGAGGTTGTCGTATTTCATATTATTCCCCTTTCAGAACAATTTCTAATATATTATAAGTTAAAAGCCTTCTCCTGGAGTAGGTGTCCATTTCAAAAGATAATCCTCTCCCTTCAAAGTTTCTTTATCAGACAAACCTTCAAAGCCTCTTTGTCTTTGACATTCACCTAGGACCAAGCTGACCGAGTCAGCCAAATTCAAGCTTCTAGCATTTGGAATCATCGGAATTCTGGCACACCATTCGAGATTCTCTCTCAAAATTGTTTTAGGAATACCAGTAGATTCTCTACCGAACATCAATACTACCGATTGATCCTTTTCTGTTTTGTAGTCAAAAGAAGCATAGTTTTTCATTCCATAACGGGTAACATAAATAATCTTAGAATTTTGATGAGCTTTTTTGAACTCTTCATAATTAGGATAAAGACTCATCCTAGTTGTATAGTCGAGTTTAGCTCTTTCCAAAGTCTTCTGCCTCAAATCGACAGGTGTATAACCGATGATGGATAACGAAGCATTTAAACACATGCATGTTCTAATTATATTTCCGACATTTCCAGGATTCTCAGGCTCATATAGACAAACTTCAATCATTTTTTCATCCTCCTAAAGTAATAGGATAGCAAAAATATTTGAAGATAATTAATATAGAATTCTCGCTTCTATGGTTTTCTTCAACAAATTGTCAACAGTTCTTCCCTTAAAAGGCGTATGCAAGAAATCTTCAATCGAATTCGATTTGAATCTAATCTTGTTCCCATTATCTATCGATAGATGTTTATCATCTACTTTATCGAATTTCAAATCCCAACGTATGTCTTTTTCCTTAAAGGTAACCTTATGTCCCGTGATTAAAGCCATAAGACAATCCCAATACATTCCAGGTCTCTTATATCTTTCTAAATCAATGCCTAAAGGATTGACTCTAAACACCTTTATAGAACCTTTTTCATATCCGTCCCAAAAGCTAGGATTAGTCAAAACAAAATCAAATAATGTTTTTGGAATATAATTCTTCCACACCATATATAAATTATATTCATCCTCTTCTATAAAATTCAAAATGTTATCATATGAGTCACTTTTAAAATCCAATTTATTTATTAGATTCATCTTATATTTTTGATAGCTGAAAGGATATTCATATTTCGATGTGGGCTTATACTTATTTATTGCTGAATCAATCTCATTCATATGCATTTTATTCATATGAAAAGAGAAGATAAAAAAGAACAATGTCCTAAATCCATCCATAGAATAACTTTCTTCCATGGATGATTTAAATAAAAATTCATCTATGAATATTTTGTCGCTTTCTTCTCGATTCAATTCTAATAGCTCAACTAATTTGTTTTTATATTTATCTCTTAAGAATGAATAACCATAATCATTATTTATTAAATCACTATTAATTATTCCTTCTAGTCCCAACCCATCAAACCATCTGACAAACTCATCATAAATATAATGAAGAGATGAACGTATTTCCATAGGATGCGGATTTACTAAATCCATATTTTGAATTTTAGCTAATCCTTCTTCATCATTAATAAGACACTTTTTAAAATAATAAACTAAACCTCTATAGTAACTGACAGCTTCCATAATAAAAACCTCCTATCAAATAGGAGGTCTCAAGTCAAAAATCAAATAGTGAATTCTAATTATTTTCTGCTGATAGGCTTGGATTTCTCAACTAAGAAATCATACAAATCCTTGTCATCCTTAACATATGGAGTCAAAGTATCTAAGCTTAGCTTTTGATAATCGTTAAACCATTGAATCTCTTCGTCAGACAAGATGGATGTATCGATGTTTTCCCCATCCAAAGGACAATAAGTAATCCATTCGAATCCATTGAATAATCCATCAGGTGTTTCAAACTTTCTAACGGTCAACAATTCGGATTCGATTCTGATTCCATATTTTCCACCCTTATAAACACCAGGTTCATCAGATTGGATTTGACCGGGAAGAAGCATATGAGAATCATCTCTTTCAGGTACAACACGATAACGGAAACCATTAGGTCCTTCATGTACACCTAACATGTAACCTACACCATGTCCGGTACCACATTTGTAATCCATGCCTCTCTTCCACATGTTTTCTCTAGCTTTGATGTCCAAAGCAGTTCCAGCACATCCTTGCAAGAAGATGGTATTAGCTAAATCCAAAACCGATTTAGCAGTCAAAGTATAATCAATTCTATATTCAGCTGAAGATTCACCAAGACAGAAAGTTCTGGTTATATCAGTAGTTCCACCATAATATTGACCACCAGAATCAATCAAAAGAATAGGATCTATTCCTTCTCCATCGACTATGGAACTATCCTCTTTTGTAGGGGAATAATGCATCATAGCTGCATGTCCTCTAAAAGCGGCAATGGTAGTAAATGATAACTCATAGCATCTAGGATTCTCAAATCTATAAGAATCGACTAAAGAAGCTATCTCATATTCGGAATATTTCTCATGGTTCTCTTTGATATGTTTGGTTACCCAGTACCAAATCTTTAAAACAGCTAATCCATCTAACTCATGGATTTCTTTAGTGTTTTGAATTTCAATATCACCTTTAATTGATTTTTGAAGTTGGGAAGGGTTGCTAGCTAATAAGAAACCTTTTTTGAAATAAGAAACAACTTTCTCATTAGTGCGTCTTGGATCCAACAAGACATATTTATCTTCTATCGTTTTTAAGAAACCCCAAACTTCATCATAATCATATATTTCAGTGTTTGATAAAACTTCTGGTGTGTTTTGTGCATGAATGAACAATTTAACATCACCATCTACACCGATATACATATAGCCTAAGAATACAGGAGTGCATTCAATGTCATCAGCACGCCATCCCGTCAAATATGCGATATCATCGAGAGAAGAAATCAATGTTCCTTCAACACCTTGCTTTTTCAAAGAAGCAATGACAGCATCAATTCTTTGCTCATATGTAGTGCTCAACAACTTTTGTTCGACTTTCCAAATCTTAGAGAAAGGAAGTTCTTCCTTAGGAAGAATCAAATCCCTATAAGATTTATCAATTATTTCACCTGCACCAACGCCTTTATAAAGTTTAAAGTCAGTATAGCTAACATTTGCAAAATCCATAGCTAGAGGATAAAGATGGTTAGTCTTTATGAATTCAAATATTGAAGGAACATTGAAGTCACCCATTCTGACCAATTCAGTATTTGTGCCTTTCAATTCATCCATAGCTTCTATCCAATAACGTCCATCGGTATAGATATAAGCATGATCTTGAGTCACCAGTAAAGTTCCATCGCTTCCTTTAAAAGAACAAAGCGACATTCTTTCTAAGGAATAACGAGGTGCGACATATTCACTTTGATGAGGATCAGTCACAGGAACAACATAAGCCTTGATTCCATCCTTCTTCATCTGAGCTTGGAGTTTAGCCAAGTTATCATCATAAATATTATTCATCATTAAATCTCCTTTTATCTTTAAAATTAATAGGCTCTGTCGAACAAAACGACATACTTAGCAGGCTTGCCACATACGACACATTTATCACCGATAGGAGTTTGATCAAAAGGCATACAACGAGATGAGGCATTGTAATCAGCCTTAACCTTATCTTCGCACTCTCTATCACCACACCACATAACTTTGGCATAACCTTTTCCATGAGTGACGATTTCACCCAAAGTTTGATAATCTTTAGTTTCAACAATATGAGAGTTAAGATAATCCAAAGCCTTGTTGTACATAGTCTCATGGATATCCTTAAGTTCTTCTTCAATCATCGAAGGAATATCGTCGATCTTCAAAGTTTTCTTCACACCATCGACTCTTCTAGTGAGAACCACATTCCCTTCAGCCAAATCTCTGGGACCGACTTCAATTCTCACAGGCACACCTTTCATCTCGTATTGACTAAACTTCCATCCAGGAGACTTCTTGGAGAAATCACATTTAGCTCTAATACCCTTAGCGAGTAATTTTTGTAACAACTCTTCACTAGCTTTAGCAACATTTTCGTCCTTATCAGCCTTAATAGGAATAATCATGACTTGAACAGGAGCTACATAAGGAGGCAAAACTAATCCATTATCATCACCATGAACCATGATGACAGCACCGATCAAACGGGTTGAAACACCCCATGAAGTTTGCCAAGGTATCTTTTGAGTGTTGTCTGAATCCAAGAACTTAATTCCAAAATGTTCACAGAATCCTTGCCCAAAGAAATGTGAAGTTCCAGATTGAAGAGCTTGACCATCCTTCATCAAAGCTTCAATTGTATAAGTAGCAACTGCACCGGCAAATTTTTCTTTTTCTGTCTTCTTTCCTGTGACAAAAGGAATAGCGAGAACTTCTCTTCCTAATCTCTCATATAATTTCAACTGACCGATAGTCTCATCTAAGGCTTCTTTTTCTGTAGCATGAAGAGTGTGACCTTCTTGCCACAAGAATTCAGATCCACGTAAGAAAGGTCTAGTCGTTTTCTCCCAACGAACAACTGAACACCATTGGTTATTCTTTACAGGAAGATCTCTAAAACTATGAACTATGTCCTTGAAGTAATCACAGAAAAGGACTTCTGAAGTAGGACGTACATAAAGCTTTTCAGCCAATTCCTTCTCTCCACCAATCGTGACGACAGCACATTCAGGAGCAAATCCTTGAACGTGTTCCTTTTCTTCATTCAAAAGAGATTCAGGTATTAAACAAGGCAAATAAACATCTTCGTGTCCTGTTTCCTTAATCTTCTTATCGAACCAACTTTGAATGTTTTCCCAAATAGCGTAGCCATAAGGACGATATACGATGAATCCTTTAGCTCTAGCATAATCCATCAATTCAGCTTTTAAACATATGTCGGTGTACCACTGACCGAAATCATCTTCTTGTCTTGTTATAGCGTCGTTTTTCTTTTGATTTTGTTCCATAGATATCTATCTCCTTGATCTTCCGTCTTTTATACACGGCTATTTATTTTATCAACATATTTCTTATTAGGATATGGTTGAATATAAGATTTAAACTCTTTCATCTCTTCTTCTGTTGGGATTTCTAATCTTGAAGAAGAATTTTCAAGTTCTAAACAAGTAACTTGATTAACTGGCCTTGTACATACCAGCTGCATCTCTTCCAGTGTCTTCAATCCGTATACCAACACTTCTTTATTATATTGTTCAAGGAATCTTATCATAGAGTAGAATTTAATTCTCTCTTCATTAACTGAAGGAATTCCTAATTCAGGTTTAGCTTCTATAACATATCCATCCAATAAAGATAAAGTTTCTACTGTTATGCTAGGGATACTGGTGCTTCTAAAGAATAACATGACAGACACTCCAACTTTATTGGCCTTCTTTATTCTTTCTATAAACTTCATAGTATTGGTATGACTTGAAAAGTTGTATAGAAGTGCAACAGTCAATTTGAATTCTTTCGGTGGTTTTTTAGTGAAGTAATCCAAGGCTTGACCGAATACCATACCATCAATTGGAAGAACCAGTCTCGTGTCAGGATTCTTTTTATCTAACAAAGGACTTATATCACCAACAATCTTTTCCATAGCCTCATCGAAATGATTGCTATCAGCACATTCGTAGAAGAACTCATTGATATTTAAGTTTTCTTCGCCATACACTCCCATATTTACTAGATATGTATCAGTCTTTAATCCATCAGTTTTAAAGAATGGTGTGAATGATATTCTCCAAGTTTTGTTCTTAAGCACTCTATAAATAGGAGCGGATAGATTATATTTTTTTAAAATGCTAGCCTTGTTTTTTGAATTCTTGAAATTATCTTTACTTTCTCCACTGACACTAGCAGCCTTGGCTTCATCGACATATCTCTTCAACGCCTTGATCGGCTCTTTTTCTTTTCTCGCCGTGACACCTATTAATAGTATTACTTCTCCTTTAAGAGAATTAATTCCTAGAAAACCTTCACAAATATCCATGATTTCGTCACCAAGTTTTCTAATATCGTCAGATGTTTTTTCATTCAAATCGATAATCATAAACGACTCATCATCTATTTTGATAACATATCTATTCTTTTTCAAATGAATACAAACTTTATCAATCATTCGATAAAGAATAGGTGTTATATAGTCCAAGCCTTTGTCATCATGAGCGGATTTAAGACTAACACAATAAAAAGCTGCCTGTTTTTTCTCAGATAATATTCCTCTAAAATTCATCAAATAATCTTCATAATCTAGATACCCTCTATCTTTCTTAGGCTTTTCTTTATTTCCGTTTTCAGTCAAATTAGGAAGAGTATAAGCACTGAAATGCACTAACTTATTCTTTGAATTTACATTTGTGACTACTAATAAATTTTTATGTTTCTTCTTTTTTTTGTCTTTGCTATAGACTGCTTCTGCTAACAAATAACTACCGACAGGTTTCTTCTCCTCTACAACATCCGAAAGAAAGGCTTGAACATTTCTTCTATCTTTAGGTCCATATGTCGATAAATAATCCTCATATGTAATGCTTCTAGCCGCTTGATAATTCTTAGAGTCAGCCAAATATACTGATCTAGCATTGAAATCAAGTCTAGCCATTCTGACATTCATGTCTTGATTCTTTAAAAATTTCTTTGTGACATTAGTCTTACACATATAAATACATACGAATAAGCCAACTATTAAGACACAAAAAGCTAAGACGGATATCAAAACTATAAACCATACTTGGCCAAGGATACCCCTACTATCCACTAAATCCGCAAATATATTAAATAGATACATATATATCATCTTCCCATACTTTAGAATTATACAATATGAAAGAAATAAAAGTTCTTTAATAGCTACTTAGAAAGTAGGTAAATAAGACAACTACTATTAAGAAATTATTAAATTTGAAAAATAGCACTTGTTTTTTTCTAAAATCTTAGTAGAATATAGAGGCTTTAAAAAGCTTTTGTTTTTTGGCCTGTTGGTGAAGCGGTCTAACACAACGCCCTTTCACGGCGCCATTCATGGGTTCGAACCCCGTACAGGTCACCATTAGAAATAAATCACTGATTCAAGAAAAACTTGAATCAGTTTTTTTGTTTCGTTGTGCTTATGATCATATGTTCATAAATAAAATGTCTACTTTTCGAGGTTTATTTTGAGTGAGGCTATCAGTTCATCTCTCATTCCTGTGTCGTCCAAAGGGCAATCTCAAATTCACGACTGAAGAAAAGAGGGCTTTTAGACCCTCTTGAATACTACCTCAAGGAGGTGGCATAGATGTTTGTTCAAATCGCCGTATGCGAAAGACCGCACGTACGGTGGTGTGAGAGTGAATCAAGTTAACTGAATAAAAAGCAGAATAAAACAAGTCTTTTGCACCTACGAATTTTCGTTGTATTTGGCACTTCAATCTTCACAAATCTAGTATTTGTAATTCACACAAATTGTGATAAGAATAAAATATAGTGTGGCTTACGTTTAACGATTCTCTTTTTGTAAGTAAGACACAATGCTTACTTTTTAGTGGCACGTTTGCGGTGGTATTCATTTTGAAAACCATAGATTCTAAAATTCCTATCGTGATTAAATAGTATAAAATAGTTGGAATTCGTACCAATATGGCTCGGAGGATAGGAAATGGTTAAAGCGGCAATTGTAGAAGATGAAACTAGCTATGCAGAAGAGCTTAGTTCGTTCTTTAAACGTTATATGATTACGAACAATCATTCTTTCCAAGTCACGATTTTCACGACTGCGGATAAGTTTCTTGCTAACTATAAAGTTGGCGAATTCGATATCATTTTCATGGACATTGAGATGCCTGGCACAAACGGGATGGAGGCAGCTAAAATTCTCCGGAAAAAGGACTCGGAGGTTATTTTGTTTTTCGTCACCAATCTTTCCCAGTACGCTTTAGAAAGCTATGAAGTGCAAGCCTTTAACTTCATGGTAAAGCCCATCCAATACGGCGATTTCGCTTTGAAAATGGGTCGCGCGATAAGACGAGTCGTTTCCGATGCGGACAATAAAATTCTATTGACATACAAAAACGGTGAGCGCGTTATGGAAAAAATTGTTTCGATAGCGGACATTCGCTATGTCGAAGTTCGCGATCATAGCTTAATTTGGCACATGGTAGATGAAAATATAGAAGGCTTACGCGGCGAAACGATGAAAGCGATACAGGCTAGGTTATCGGGATGCGGTTTTGCCATGTGCGATCAATCGTTCCTTATCAACATTAAATACATCACCTCTGTTGCGAAAGAGGAAGTGCATGTCGGCAATGACGTGATTAAGATTTCGCGTCGGAGAAGACAAGAATTTTTATCGATGGTAGCGAAACATCTTTCGTTCTGTGATTAAATAGTGACGATTGAGCGCAAACGAGAAGCGAGGGCTAAAAAATTGACTTGGATTGAATTATACAAAATCGTGTTTATGAGCGAATTGCTAATTGCGGAAATCATGCTTGTTTTTCCTTATCCTAAGCGGAAAGGATTTGCTTGCTTATTCCCCTTATCGCTCGTCTTTTGCTATACAATTGCCGTGATTTATCCGCAGCAATTCGTTAACAATTGGTTCTCTTCTTCCCTTATGTTCCTGACCTTTTTTTGCGTCACGATTATCGCTATCAAAGTATGCTTTAAGACCAATTTCGTCAATGTGCTTTTCTGCGCGGTTAGTGCCTATACGGTTCAACATATCTCTTATCTAGCATTTTCTTTTGTAGATATCGTGCTCCTTGACGGACGAGCGTTTATTTCTTCAGCTTATAGCAACAAAGGCGTAGTTTCTTTGAGTGGAGTAGGCGGGATGATGGCTTTAAGCTTCGTTATCTATGTGGCGATTTATTTTTTTATCTATATCTCCGCGGAAGCCATCCTAAAAAAATACGTTGGCAAAAACGGTGACTTAAAGTTTAAAAGCCTGACGGTCATCGCGTTTATCACATTCGCCTTAGTCGTTGATATCGTCCTTTCGGATGTTTTCCGTTATACCGATTCTGTCTCCAAATCGATCAAAATTCTTTATTACGCTTTAAACATGCTACTTTGCTTAGCCTTGCTTTGCTTACAGATGAGTATGATTAAAAGAAAGGACATTGAACAAGAAATGGCGATGATGTCGACTCTATATGAGGAACAGCAAAAGCATTACAAAATTAGAAAAGAAACGATTGATTTAATCAACATCAAGTGCCATGATTTCCGTCATCAAATCCGCGAAATCGGCACCAACCGTTCCGTGGACAAAAAGACAATCCAAGAAATGCAGGATCTTATCTCTTTTTATGATTCAGAGATACACACAGGAAATAAAACCATTGATACGATATTGACGGAAAAAAGTCTCATTTGCCATAAGAAGAAAATTGATTTCACTTGCATCGCGGATGGCAAATTGCTTTCTTTTTTGGAAGACGAGGATATTTACGCTTTATTTGGCAACATTCTTGATAATGCAGTTGAGGCAGTGGATGAAATCCAAGATTCATCAAAAAGATGTATCAATCTTGTCGTGGAAAAGGAAAAGGGGGCAATCGTGATAAGACAAGACAATTACCACGTTGGCAAAATCGTCAAAAACGAAGAAGGGCTTATTAACACCTCTAAATCGGGCAATGGATTCCATGGTTTTGGTATGAAATCGATTCGTGAAATCGTAACGCGTTACGAAGGAGTTTTGAATATCGATGTCACGGGTGACACCTTTAGGCTCAGCATTGTGTTTTTCAAGTAATCAAAATCTTTTTGTCGTTCTGAGAAAGCAATTTATCAAGGCAAGAATTAAGCGAATCGGGTTTTATTTAAGCGCTTAACCATTTTCGGCGCGTTTCGTACCGTCTTCGGTGCAAGCGTTTACAACCATTTATGCTGCGTTGTACAACAACTCAGAAGGAAAAATATGGATTTGGTTGTAGGGGAAGAGTTTGATATAGCAATACTTGTAAGCTCTTTCCTTCTTATGTTAGTAAGAACCAAATTTCCAAATGAGCAAAAGGGGTGATATATGGATTGATTGAGGGAACACGTTATCAATTTTGTTAGCTGTCGCCGTAAGCAACATAACGGACGCGTAAGAAAAATGCAACAAAACAAAACGCTAACGCAACCTAGCAATTGAATTCGAGAATATTTGTTTTGACATTGATTCGCGGCTATCGCGTAAGAAATCTATTTCTTTCTTACCTTAACGCCGCAAAAATCGGCTCAAAAAGACATGGAGGATTATCATGAGCTTAAAAATGAAATCTACTACGAAAGGGATTTTGTCCTTGATTCTTCAGGGCGGGATCGCAACGCTTTTGTTCACCGCACTTATTGTCGGGACTAACATCGCTTATTTTTATGAACCAGAAATTAATACCGTTTTGGCTCCACCTATCGTTGATAAAACGTCTTTGAAGCAAACAACGGTAGAAGGACAAAAAATGTCTGCACGAATCATGGAAGAAGGGTCCGTGCTTCTACAAAACAAAGACAACGTTTTGCCATTGAGTATGGAAGAAACCCCAAAAGTAAACGTTTTTGGGTGGCATTCGATTGACTGGATTTATGGTACCGGAGGTGACCAAGTAGGCTCTGGCGGCGTGCTTCCTGAAGATGACGATTTCGATAAGAACATCGATCTTTATCGCGCTCTCAATAATTACAATATCTCATATAACAAAGATTTATATGATATGTATTACCGTTATTTTAAGCCGTTCAATTTGGGACGCAGTTTGAAAAACGGGAGCATTAATGATGCACAAAAACTCGTTGAGCCAGACATTGACGACAAAAATTATTATTCGGACGCTTTGCTTAACGAGGCAAAAGCATATTCGGATACGGCTATCATGGTCATTTCAAGACTATGCGGAGAAGGCGGTGGCAACCCCTCTTATCAGCCTAAAAACGGCCCTACTGGCGAGAGCAAAGATGAATCACGTCATTACCTTGAGATTTCTAATGAAGAAGAAAAGCTTCTTACCTACCTTGGCAAAAACTTTGACAAGGTCGTTGTTTTAATCAATAACTGCAACCAAATGGAACTTGGTAAGATTGAAACCATCGAAGGTGTCGATGCCTGCATGTATGTTGGCTATACCGGAACGCGTGGCGCGGTTTCTATTCCTAAGCTTTTATATGGTGAAGCCTCCCCTTCTGGGCGACTCGTCGATACTTTTGCTTATGATTTATACACCAATCCTTCTACGATTTATAACGAGCCTGTTTGGGGAAATAGCGAAAGAGGCGAAGCGAGTTATATGGACAAAGTCGCCGGTATCTATATCGGTTATAAGTGGTATGAAACCGCTGACGCGATGGGCCTTTGGAGTGCTGAAAACGGCTATGAAAAAGGATACGAGGGAGTCGTGCAATATCCTTTTGGATATGGTTTATCTTACACAACTTTCGATTGGACGGTCGATGGCATACAAGTGGATGGGCAAACCTACTCAGAAAACGCCCCAATCAAAAAAGACTCCAAAATCGATTTTACCGTAACCGTTAAAAATACTGGTAGTGTCGCCGGAAGAGATGTGGTCGAAATTTTCGGCACAGCTCCTTATATCACGGGAGGAATCGAAAAGAGCGCGGTTGAACTTGTTAATTATGGCAAGACGAACGTAATCGAACCAAATGCAAGCGAAACCATCAAGATTACAGTCGATATGTATGATATCGCTTCTTACGATTGCTATGACAAAAATAACGATGGGCACAAAGGCTATGAGCTAGACGCTGGCAATTATTCGTTCAAGCTTATGAAGAATAGCCACGAAATCAATAAGGTTACTTTTAATGGCAGTCAAATTGACGGAAAGTTCGATTTTAATCTCGCTTCAACTGAGCATATCGATAACGATCCAGTGACAGGGCAAACCGTGAAGAACCTCTTCACTGGCGAAGATGCGATAGATATCGTCCCAATCGATGATACAACCGCAGACTTTACCCCTGATACACCATGGCTCACACGTGAGCATTTCTCTACTCCAAGCGAACTTACCGAGTATAGAAAGAAAGACGCGCTGAGAACCCCCTTCTTAATGGATATGACAAATTATCTTCCGAAAGATGGGTTGAATGGGATAATGCAACGACCGATAAATTCGGTAACCCCGTGAATCAAGAAAAGCCTACTTGGGGTGCAAGCGGCAATAAAAAATTAGCCGAAAACGGCGTTATTACAGAGCTCGGTCAAAAATTAGGGGCAGATTATGACGCTGCCGAATGGAATGAAGTTCTCAATCAAGTAACATTCCAAGAAGCTCTCGATGTAATGAATCGTTATTATGGCTCGAAACCGATTAATTCGGTTGGTAAGCCAGCCCTTAGCGATCTTGATGGACCAACTCAAGTCAGAGGTTATAGTACTGCTCCTCGTGGCACGGGTTACCCATCAATGGTGATTATGGCTCAGACCTGGAACCAAGGACTTGCTTATGAATATGGACAATCTTTCGGAAACGATATGAAGGCTGTTGGCGTAGTTGGCTTATGGGGATTTGCTTGCGATTTGCATTCTGATCCATTCTTCGGAAGAAATAACGAATCGCCTTCTGAAGATCCTTTCCTTGCTGGCACTGTTATGGCAAAAGCCGTAAGCGGCGTGAATACTCGCGGAAGATACACCTTCTTAAAGCACTTTGCCGTTTATAATGCGTATTGCGAGCGAACTTATATGAGCGAACAAACGCTTAGAGAAACGAATTTAAAAGCGTTCAGAAAGGCTTTCGTTGATGGCGGATCACTTGGCGCCATGACGAGTTATCAATCTGTTGGTGCGGAAAACTCCAACTATTCAGAAGCGTTAATAACCGGTGTTCTTCGTAAAGAATGGCAGTTTAAAGGTGCGGTGACGACTGATGCAATCTCTGGCTCAGATTACCAATTTGAAGGGCTTGTTCGCTGTGGCGGAAACTTCGGAATGAACGTTTCTCTCGGCACGGCCCCAACCATGAAAGGCAACCTCAAATACTCGGAAAGCGAAACAACTGGAAGAATGCAAAATCGCATGAGAGATGCGGTTCATCAAATTCTCTACACCTGGCTTCATGCCGATTATAACGAACGATATTATCAGGCAAATGGCAAAGAGAATAGCACTTATATCTCTTCCACTTCGATTAACTCTTGGGTTTGGTGGAAACCTTTCCTTGTCTCGGTTGATGTAGTCGCTGGTTGCGCGCTTGCTTACTGGATGGTTTGCGCAACGCTTGGTTTCGTGAAACGCAAAAAGGAGGAAAACGCGTAATGAAAAAGCATTCTAAATCTTTCTGGATTAAGCTCATTAGCGGCACCGCTCTTGGCGTTGCTGCAATGGTCACCACGCTTTCTGTTATGCTTCCATCTTACTTGGAATATAAAAACTATTACAATATCGCTATGGCCGATAAAGCGGAAAAAGAACGTTTAAGTAAACTTCCGCTTGAATTCCTCGGTATTTCGGCAGAATTGGATCAAAACGTCAAATACTGGGATAACGATACCGCTGAACCACAAAATAGCGATTTTATCGTAAGAGCTAATTTCACTGAAAAAGGCAAAGATTTCTCTAAGAGACTTTCTTCAAAAGAGTTTGAGATGACTGTGCCTTCTGATTTTGCTAAAAATGGCGGAACAATCGTTTTCAGTTACACCTATACGCCTGAAAAGAATAGCGACGATGAAAAAGATCCTGAGCCAATCACAAAGACGACGGAACTCACATTGACGCTCGTTACTCCAGACGAAACGGTATTCAAATTGATGAAAGAACCTACCTTTACTGAAGCAGGGTACGCTGAGAATATTAAGGGAAGCAGGAAAGAACTTGAGCCTCTTGATATGGTTCATTACGATTACGTAGAAAAAGCTAGCAGTGGCTTGGGCATCTTTACTCATAAAGTCTCCGGCATTGTCGTTAAAGTAGCGATTACCGATTCTTTGAGCGTCTATAATGAAAGTGGCCAAAAATTCGATTACAACAACATCAATTGCCATTTTGCTCAAGATTTTGAAAACTTAGCGATTGTCTATACTAACGGAACGTTTGTTTTTTCCAATGAAGGCGAAACGGTTTTAAATCTTGGTTCCATTGAAGGGGAGAAGACGGCAATCGAATTCAAAACTGGCGAATTCTCTTTAAAAGGTCAACTCAAGACAAAGAAAGTTCTTATTAAGTCCGCCGCAAAAATTCATCTAAATGGTTACATCAGATGCGATGATATTCGCACTGAAAAAGATAGTGAATTAGTTGCAGAATGGACGGGTGGCAATTGCCTTATTCTTGGTGAAAATGGCTATGCGGAGCTATATGGCAAAGCAACATTCAATGGTCAAAATAGCGGTACGGCGGTCGAGCTAATTGGTGGCGCAAAACTTTTGTTAAGCCTTGATAGCCGAATCGTTATCACTAATTGCGACTGGTCTTTCGGAACGTTCTCTGCGAACAGTGACGGTCTTAAAGAAGGATATTTATTCTTCCCGAAAGGATATAGTTCAAAGGATGGTAGCATTTACGTTGGCGAAGTTTGCGTTTTAGATCTTAGCGGAATGACGCAAAAATGGTTCTGCAATATCAAAGCTGACGAAGCGACAGAATATGAAGTAACCAAGGCCCCTGGTATCGATAACACTGGAACCGCACGTCGCTTAGACGGAAGTGAAATCACGTTGCCTGCTCTCAATTTTAGCGATTATGCGACAAGCATCAGTGGAAAGATATTATTCTTCAAGCACAATGACACTGGCATTAGGGCCGAAGTATCTTTAGAGAATGCCAATAACTTAAAAGTGGATGGGCTTACGGTTAATTATGATGCCGAAACAGGTTATGTATTTACGGTTGATAAAGACAGAGAAATTAATATTTCTGGCACTCTTTCGACGAGTAATTTCGATTCCATGACCATCGCTGGGGAAGGTTTGCTTTCCATAGCTGGAGAAGTGGCCGTAGATCCAGGCAAATCGCTAACGGTTAATAGCGGAAGTGCTCTCAAGGTAACTGGTACGACGGGAGATGCAATCAACGTATTTGGAGATGGGAGACTAAACTTGTTTGGCAAAGTAGATGTAATATCGGCAGATGGAAAAACCGGAATTAATTTGCATAGTGAAAATTCCGCTATCTATCTACAAAATACGAGTAAAGTCACTGCTACGGGCGGTGCGTGCACGATAGCCCATTGGGACAATGACATGCACGCTAAAGTGTATTATCCGTCAGATGCCGTTTATAACGAAAGCGAGAAAAAGATAGTTTCTCAAGATGGTAATACATTGCTTTCTTACGATAGTTCTCTTAAAGTCGACTTTGTTCAAAATAATTGAGTAACTATCGCAATTTAAATTTTGCGCTTACGAGCGAATCGGAAAACCGGTTTGCCCGTTTTTTGATTCTAGTGACCAATTTATTATTAGCAAACGCAATAAACGATGGAACACTATCGATTTATTGACGATTATCTTCATTGCTATCGCGATATAGACAAAAAAATGTGATTTAATCCTAAACTTTTCATG
>FR878761.1 GCA_000434395.1 Clostridium sp. CAG:568
CTTGACAAAGGTTATCTAATTTTACTCATGATAGAAATACAAAGAAAAACTTATTTTTTAGAAGATATAGATATTTAATATGTAAGTATAATATAAGATTGATAAGGAGTTGAAACATATGGATTGGATAGAAGAAAACGTAGGTGTTTTTATTTTAATTTGCTTAGTCGTAGTTGTTATAGTTTTAGCAATAGCTATAATTTCATTGTTCATCTCAATAAAAATAAAAAGAAGTATAACCACTTCGGCTTTATATATAACTGCCGGTTTAAATTATGACTCTGACAATCTTGGAGAATCCTTGGTCATAACTATATTCAACAACAACTACAGAGATATAGTGTTGCACGATTTTGGATTCATATACAAGAATCAAAACATATCCTTTATAGAAGAATATACAGAGAGAAAAGTCGGAAAAGGAAGACCTTGTGTCCCTGCCCGTGCATCTTTATCCTATAAAGTAAATCCAGAAAGAATCGAGAAGTTTGTCGTAGCTCATAACTTCAACGCCAAATCCGTAGATAAGATCCGTCTCTACGTTTCAGATTCAGTAGGAAATAAAGTAGTAACTAAAGACAAGAGTTTGACAAAGATATTCGATCAAAGACAGGATGCTCGTATAAAATTAGCCAAGATTAAAATTCATGAAGAATCCGTCAAAGACTATATGTCTACCCATGAAGGAAGCAGACCTTTCTCAGATAGAATTTGGAGTTTGTTCCATAAGAAATATGTGACCATTCCAAAGCTTATCAAAAAGAGTGCAGAATTCATCGACGATAAAACAATAACCCCTGAGAATACGACTAAGTCTAATTATAATCCGGCACCTATCCAAAGTTCAGATCCGGAAGTCGAAGCTGAGGAAGCTCCGACAATCGAAGAAGAGCCAAAAGCGAAGACTAGAACAGATACACGCGATATGAAAGTAACATTCATAGATTTGGATGTACCTTTAAAGGGAAAGAACTTGGATTCAAAAGAGAAGAAAAAATAAGGCATACCTCGGCTGGTATGCCTTTTTGTTTAGGCAACTTCAATCATCGATTTCCATATAGAATAAAGCCAGATTGCGATTTTTATCTACGAAACAATAATAAGATTTGTTCGGGTCATAAATAATCCACTATATTGCCCATGAAAAAATAACATTATCAGCAACAATGCCGCTTCTAGAAGCAATTAAAAAACAAATTTATATACAACTAATTAGTTTTGCCTAGATGTCATATTTTTATATTATTTTTCACTAAATCCTTAGCCTTAATCTTTAAATCATCCAATGATGAATTTGAATGAATTATATAATCACAAAAACTCTCATACCTTTTCCAATTATTTGTATCTGCTAGCTTCAATCTATCTTCAATATTAGTTTCACCCCTACTTATCAAATGCCCTTTTATATCATTAGTCTCCATCATAATAATTGGATAACAAATAGAATCTAACCTAGCTTGGAATAGAAGCGGTGCTTCTATCACAAATGATTTGTTAGGATTAGAGTTTATAAGGCTGATCAATCTGTTTTTCAATTCTCTATAGACGAAACTCAGATAAAGATTTCTTTGCTTCTTATTCGAAGTCAGCATAATAGTGACTTTAGATTTATCTATCCTATTATGTTTATCAAATAAATACGGGAATCTAATTAATAAATCTCTAGAAAAAACCTTGTCCTTATACATTTCTTTAACGAAGATATCGCAATCTACATAGATAGAATCCAAATATTCAGATAACCATTTGGAAAATGTGCTTTTCCCTGATGCCATTCCACCGGTCACTCCGATGACTAAAGGTACACTTTGACATTTAGGACAATACGACGTTCCTCTTCCTTTTAACTCTCTCTTTTGTATTTTAAAACCACAATCAACACATGGTGATCCATTTCGACCATAAACTTTTAAACATTTTTGATTATCGCCTTCTTCACCTTGAGAAGAAAGAAAGCTTTTTATAGTCGATCCTTTATTCAAAATTGCTTTATTTAATATATCATTACTGGACTTAGCAATTTTGTCAAATATAGTTGAATCGATAGATTGATTCAAACAGATGAATGGATTTCTTTTGATGGCAAAGCATATTTCATCAGCATAAATATTGCCGATTCCGGCAATCTTATTCTGATCCAAAAGAACTTCCTTCAAAGGTCTTTTCTCATCTTTAAAAGCTAATTTGACTTGTTCACCAGACAAGTTATTGGCTTCTGGCCCTAGATTTAATATACATTCTATATTTTGATTTCTCTCATAGTACCAAACACATCCAAATTTTCTAACATCAATAAAAGCTAAAATTGATTTGTCTTTGAATGTAAATAAAACCGTGGTATGTTTATCTAAAGAATCCAAGTCATCATAATAGAATAGCTTTCCTTCCATTCTCAAATGAAATACAAGATGAGAATTATCATCCAATTTGAATATTAAGAACTTACCTCTCCTATCTAATTCAAGAATAGATTTGTTCTTCAATGAATTAGCTAAATCTTTAGGATTGTTCTTCAAAACAGGTTTATAAAAAATCCTGGCATCATCAAAAGTCTTTCCTATCAATTTAGTCGATAGAAATCTTCTAACGGTTTCAACTTCTGGTAATTCAGGCATTTTGTATCACCTCACTTGCAGTCGTACCAGGAATGTCCAGTCTCACCTTCGACTTGTAATTTGACATCCAATAAATCATCCATAGCTGAATCCATGATTTTAGGAATTAAAATCATCAGTTCTTTAGCTTCTGGCTTATATAACTTAAACACGAGTTCATCATGGATTTGAAGAATAATCTTAGTCTTCTTTCCTTTAAGAGCATCATAAACTTTGTTCATTGCAACTTTGATAAGATCAGCCGCACTTCCTTGAATCGAAGCATTGATGGCAGCACGCTCAGAGAATTTTCTCAGCATTACTTGAGAAGAATTGATATCAGGGAAATAACGTCTTCTATTCATGACAGTTACTACATATCCATTTTCTTTAGCAAACTGGATTTCTTTATTTTGATACTCATCGATTCCTTCAAAAGCTTTCTTAAATTGTTCGATGAAATTCTTTGCCTCGGTTCTAGTACAGCCCAGTCTTTCAGAAAGACCAAAAGCAGATATTCCATAAACAATTCCAAAATTAACTGTCTTAGCTTTTCTTCTCATTTCACCACTTACCTCATCCACTGGTACACCAAAAACTTTGGAAGCAGTAGCTTTATGAATATCTTCATCCATAGAACAGACTTCTTTCAATCCTTTGATATTTCCTAAAGCTGCCATGACACGGAGCTCGATTTGGGAATAATCAAAACTGAGGAATTCATAGTCAGAGTCATCATAAAAGAAAGCTTTTCTCAATTCCTTTCCTTCTTCTTTTCTAATAGAAATGTTTTGAAGGTTAGGATCACTCATAGATAATCTACCAGTCGAAGTAAGTGTTTGATGAATAATAGAATGAATCTTTCCATCTTTCAATACATGTTTGGGAAGTGAGTCTATGTAACCATTTATAATCTTTGAATACATCCTATGTTGAAGTATCAAACTAACGACAGGGTGATCATATAAGTGTTTATTCAATACATCAAAAGACGCACCTTTCTCACCTTTCTCTCTTTGAATTCCTAATTTATTAAATAAAACATCAGCAACTTGAGCCGGGGAATTTATATTGAAATTTTTATCACCAACATATTCAAATATTTGATTGTCGATATCAGCTAAAGTCTTCTTATATTCATCACCTATCGAACTTAGAACATTTAAATCGATGGGCATTCCCTCAATCTCCATACTAGCTAATGTCTTTGCTAATGGTAATTCGACATCAGTCAATAACTTAATCTGATTTTCCTTAATCAATCTATCTACCATATCTTTCTTTTTCAAATCCATCAAATAAACTGATTGAACTATTCTTTTGATAGGATCTAATTCGAGCTCGACATCCAGCTGACCTAGAGCATCCTTTAAGTCACTAGCCTTATCCGAATTTATAAGATAAGAAGCTAAAAGAAAATCATAAGAGAACAATCCACATTTCAAATTCAATCTATCACAGCAAACATACATAGATTTAGAATCCAATGAATCTTTGTTGTTATTTAAAGCAAGCCATTCTTTAAAAGCCTTAGCTGAATTTGCCAATTCAGCTTTTAGAAAATAAATTGTCTTATTCTCACTCATCAATATAAATCCGAAAATCTTATTAATGTTTTCATTCCAATCAACAATATCTTTATCCAATACCACTGATACCGATATAGGATTGGAATCCATATCAGTAATATCGGTGATGACCTTTTCTTTAGGATATTCAATACAACTTGATGATTGTTCTTCATCACCCTCGATGTTCACAACATCCATAAGAGTCATCTGGGATTTTTGCTTCTGCTCTATTATCAGTTTATCAATTGATGAAGCATATTTAACTAAATCGAGTTTTTTAAAATAATCCTTTAATTCAGAAAAATCTGGATGCTTTATAAGAGCCTTATCGTAGAATTCCTCCACATTCAAATCAGTTATGATTGTAGCAATCCTAAGGCAAATTCTTCCTTCATCACCACCAGCATTTAGCTTTTTACCGACACCTGTTTTTTCATCACCTTTATATGCCTCTAAAATATCTTCTAAATGATTATATTCGCTAAGCAATTTAAAAGCAGTTTTGTCACCGATTCCAGGAACTCCCTTATAATTATCTGAAGGATCACCTGCCAAAGCTTTAAAATCAACTATTTGATCAGCTCTACATCCAAATTTCTCAACCACATTGTCTTTAGTATATTCGATGACATCGGTAAGACCTTTCTTCAAAGCGTGGATTTGAATATGATCATCCAACAACTGCAAGAAGTCTTTGTCTGAAGTAAATAGAGTAACTTCATCACCTTTCTTTTGTCCGAGTTTTGCTAAAGATCC
Source organism: Clostridium sp. CAG:568 (assembly GCA_000434395.1). Lineage (GTDB taxonomy): Bacteria > Bacillota_I > Bacilli_A > RFN20 > CAG-288 > CAG-568. The sequence continues at coordinate 4,925 of FR878761.1, forward strand.
TGCCACATCATCCCCTTCATAGCCTAGCATTTCTGCATGTTCTATTCCCATCTTGTCAAGTAGTTCATGTGCCATTGGAATTTGAGTCTTCAAAGCAGGTTCAATAGGTTTTCTTTGAGCTTTATAAGCTTCAATTTCTTGGCTTCTAAAAGTTGGATGGCCCGTGTCAAAACAAACGATCATCCTATCCCCATCTTTTAATTCTTTGCGAATATGACCGATCATTTGAGCAAAACCATATATGGCATTTGTCGGAGTTCCGTCTTTGCTTTGCATCAAAGGCAATCCTGGTCTAAATGTCGAATAAAAGCATCTAAATAATAACGAATTTCCATCGATGACATAGAACTTTGACATATTTATTTATTCTCCTTTTTATCTAAGCTTATAACCTTAACATCTTCACCTTCCCAAAGTCTTCTAAAACCTTTAGATACGACCGGTTTAAATACTACAAGATCATAAGTTTTAATCTTTAATCCCAATCCAAATATAAATTTCCTTTGAGTAAAAGGATTCACCAGTGTCACAACAACTCCGTTATTTGTCGGTTGACCATCTTCGTTTGCCATAGCCACTGTATAACCTCTAGGAATCTTATTGCTGACCAATTTTGAAAGAGATATTGATATACTCACTCCAACTAATGTCTGTTCTTTGATAAATGCCTTGGCCAAATCCATATCAGACATGTGTTCCTCTTTCAAAATCGGAAGTTGAGAAGGATCGATAGCAGCATCCATAAAATCAAACAAAGGGACTAGATTCTCATCCAATGTTTTTCTATTAAAACCAAACACATCTAACAAACCACTGTCTATAAGGCTAGACATCGTTCTCTTGTCGATATGAAATGGAGCAATACATCTCAACAAAATATCGCCAAGACTATCAAATTGTCTCTTCTTTCTCTCCTCCACAATCTTATCTATCATCGAATCAGTTAGATTCTTAATTCTAGACAATCCCAAATAACAACAATCACCTACAAATCTTTCTTTTCTATCAGATTTGTTTGGATTGACAGGCATCAATTTTATATTTCTGTGCTTCAATTCTAAAGCTAAATTCCTAAACTTTTCATCGCCCGGGCTGATTTCATCGAAGGCTACTCTATAAAAAGCTTCCGGCTCATGGGTCTTTAGATATGCCAGTTGGAAAGTCAAAAGAGCATAGGATACTGAATGAGACTTATTGAAACCATAATTAGCAAATTTCAATATCAAATCATATATGCCATTAGCGTCGTTTAAGGAAAGTCCGTGCTTTTGGGCGCCTTGGATGAATCTGCTCTTATATTTCTCCATATCATCTAAGTGCTTCTTAGATATGGCTCTTCTGAGCAAATCAGCTTCACCCATATCCATTCCAGCAATATCGTGAGCCAATTTCAAAATCTGCTCCTGATAAACCAAAACTCCATAAGTATCCTTGAGGATTTCGTCCACTTCTTTATACCCAGATGAAGGAATAACACCACTATGCTTATTCTTTGCATATGTAGGAATATTATCTTTAGGGCCAGGTCTATACAAAGCAATCAAAGCTACAAGATCATTATAATTAGAAGGCTTTATCTCTTTGATTGCTTGTTTCATTCCGCTATTTCCATCGAGCTGAAATATCAATGACAAGTCCAATGAATTGATTGTTTTATAAGTCTCAGGATCATCCTTCAACGATTGATAGTTAGGAATCTTATGGCCTTCTTCCTTCATTATTTCTTCTATATTTTTTATGATGGTCAAATAGTGAAGACTTAATAGATCAACCTTTAAAAATCCCATTCTTTCCATATTAGGATATTCGTATTCGACGATTCCAGATGTTCCTTCGCTCATTTGAGCTTGACGATATATATCGATGTTAGAAATGATGACACCAGCTGCATGAATAGACGGGTTAGTGGGCAATGATTCGATAGATTTAGCGATGTCAAAGATACGCTTGTAATATGAATCGGAGCATAGCTTTTGCAATCTAATAGAAGATTTATATGCATCACTCAAAGATGTCGATACAATTCCATAATTTGGAAGTGAATCAGACAATTGCTTCAATCTTTGTGGCTGAATATTCAAGCTAAGACCGCTAGCTTTTATAGCAGATCTTGCTTTATACGATCCGAAAGTAATAATTTTAGCAGTTCTTGATGGACCATATTTTTTAGTCAAATAATCGACGATTTCATCTCTTCTATCATCCTCAAAATCCATATCTATATCAGGCATTGTGACACGTTTAGGATTTAAGAATCTTTCAAACGAAAGATTATATTCGATAGGATCAATATCGGTGATTCCTAGCAAATATGAAACTAAAGAACCTGCCGCACTTCCTCTACCAGGTCCAACTTTTATCCCGACAGATTTTGCATAATTGACATAGTCTTGAACAATTAAGAAATAGGATAAGAAGCCCATCTTAGATATTATTGATGTCTCATATTCGAGTCTATCCTCATATTTTTTATTACCTAATAGATTTCTCCTTTTTAATCCATCCATTGTCTTTTGCTTAAACAATTCAAAATCACCATCATCAGTTCCAGTGAATGAAAACAATCCACCTCTCTTCTTATTAAACAAATTAAAATCCGTTAGATTAGCAATCTTATCAGCATTATCAATTTCTTCTTGTAAATAGAAGTTACTTCTTATTTTTGGAGACAATAAGAAATCAGGTCCACCATTATCTTCATCCGACAATTCTTCTGAAGTAAGTGGTCTATTTTCTAGATTAGATTTAAGCACATCTAAAGTGAACAAGCTTTTCTTTTCAAGATAAAAAACTTTAGGAAAACAAACACATTCATAGGAATGATTAGAAGCATAAGTTCTTATCTCATTCATCTTTTGCTCATCTTCCTTATTAGAAATTCCTATTCCCAAGTAATAATATTTAAATATTGAAGATAGTTCTTGAGAGAAGCTATCTAAGCCATCAATAGATGTGTCTTTGTTAGTCCAGGTGACAAAAGCAAGGCCATCATCCAAAGAAGAAAAATCATCTTTTAAATATACTTCCTTCTTTTTAGAAAGTATCAAACATAAATTAGAATAACCTTGCTCATTTAAGACAAATAACGAGCAATTAAATATATTATCGTTATCACTCACTTTCAAAGTGACACCAGCTATCCCCTTTATACCCTCTATACTACAAGCGTCAAAAAAAGAAGGAAGAGAATACAAATGATTTAAATCACATATTCCTATACAATCGTACCCAAGTTTCTTACTTCTTGAAACATAATCCTTTATACTGACAGAGCTTTTTCCAAAGGAGAAAGCTGAAAGACAACAAAGATTTGTCATAAATAGCTTCTCCTTTCTTTCTTATATTATAGAACTTAAAGTCCGAGTTTCTTTTCAAAGAAATCCAAGAACTGTTTGGTTGCTTTACCTCTATGACTGATTGAGTCTTTTTCAGTACTTGAAGCTTCGCCGAAGCACTTTCCTAAATCATCGGAGAAGAAGATAGGATCAAAGCCAAATCCATTGCCACAATCGTGAATTTCTTCTGCTATATGTCCCTTAGCTTCACCCATAAATTGATGAGGCTCTCCGTTTTCATCGATATAAGTCAACACACAAAAGAAAGAAGCACTTCTATCTTCCTTATCTTTTAACATATCAATAATCTTTAATTGCTTAGCCTTGTAAGAATAGTCTCCATCGACATTGAATCTGGCGGAATGCACACCAGGAAAACCGTTCAATCCCCAAACACACAACCCTGAATCATCAGATATAACCGGATACTTCCCTTCGGATTGTTGATAAGCATAAGTTGCCTTTATCAATGAATTACCTCTAAAATTAGGTGCTGTTTCTAAAGCTTTCTCCATATCGATTCCTAATTCATCGGCAGGAACTGCCTTGAATCCATATGGGCTTAACAATTCATTAAACTCCTTAACCTTACCTTTATTATGAGAAGCGAGCAATATAATTTTTTCAGTCATAATGTTAATATCCTTTCAAACCACAATAGTTTACGATATTTTTTTAAGAAAAACACTTCATCTAAAAATACTAAATAACATTTATTATAAATATTGGTAGACTAATAAAAATAAGAAGGTCTATCAATGAAAAACTTTATACAAAACAACTTCTTAACACCTTGGAAAAAGTCAAATTACGTCGGGCAAGTATTATGGCTATGTTTACCAATTTGTGGAATCCTGTGCTGGATTCTCTTCGCTCTACCTTTATTTAAAATCGATAGCTTAACGATTTATGGATGGAACTTATTCTCTACTATTACGATTGAAGATAAATCATTTAGTTTTTCTGGGATTAAAGAAGTGTTAGGATGTGTTTATCTGATGGTTCTAGGAATCTATGGAATGTTTGGATATAAAAGAATTCATCGCGTGATACAGGCTGTGTTTAGTTGCCTGGGAATCTCCCTCTTTGGATTGTTTCCACTCTTTAATGTCAAAAACATAAATGCTGAAGGATTTACCACTGATTTCAAAGTAGGCTCAGTATTGCCTATCATATTCGCCTTTATCATGATGATTTCTACCATTATTCTTTGTTGCACAACAGATAAAGATAAGAAAGAATAAAAAAGACTATTGAGAACTCAAAGGAATATTGGGTCTCAATAGTTTTTTGTTGGCTAAAAAAAGACTATCCATTCCTTCCAAAAACCAAGAAGAAATCTTCAATAGTCTTTTAAAAGTCTAAATGTTATTCACCGATTAAAGTGATCTTCCATCCATTGTTCTCAAATGAATCAAAATGGAATGAGAATCCATTGGCTTCTCCGATGATATTTGCTGCACCATCAGGCATCTAAATTCCATAGAGTTCTCCTAATTTTTCATAAGTTCCATCTTTTTTCTTATCTAACGTACCTACTCCTAAACAATTTCCATATTGTCCCATACAAGGACCACCATTTGAATTCAGCAATAAGTTCCAATAAAGTTGGATTAAAACAAGATACGAGCCCAGTAATCCTATTCTATTCTTTCTCCGGTTCACCGGTCTTTTCCCTCTTCTTGAAATCTACAAATCCTAAGACAGCCCAGGTTGCAATTCCAAGTCCGAGTAAGACATCGACTCCAGCCAATGCCCAAGGCCACCAAGGAGTAGAAGATCCTTTGGCGATATCATTAATGACACCATCATCAGGATTTGCTTTTCTATATTGAGCATGCAACCAGTTATAAACATTCATCTTGGTAGCTTCTCTCAAAGCGTTGTCGAAAGTGTTGGAGTCAGTTTCGAATTGATATGTACCATCGTTGAGGTATCCATCCATGAACAATGTACCACCATTTCTCAACGCTTGGTCCATGTTCATGTATGAGTGGTGATCCGCATAATCGGTAATGATCGAACCTCTAAATCCCCATTCACCTTTCAAAACACCTTCGAGCAAATCTTTATTGGCACCTGCCCAGGTAGCTCCGATTCTATTGTAGGAAGTCATAAAGGCAGTGGCTTCACCTTCTTGAACAGCTAGTTTAAAAGGCTTCAAGTAATTCTCGCGCAAAGCTTGTTCTGTAATCCATGTGTAAAGACCATCACGACAATTTTCTTGTTCGTACAAAGCTAAATGCTTAATGTACATATAGACACCTTTATTCAAAGCACCTTTGATGGTGTAAGCACCCATGATACCTGTAAGATAAGGGTCTTCTGAATAGTATTCATAGTTTCTTCCACCGAATGGACTTCTATGAAGATTCATCCCAGGTGCATACAATCCATCATAGCCGCATAATACAGCTTCTAAGCCCAATTGTTTTCCATATTCATATGACAAATCTTTATAAAAGGTCTGAGCTAAAACAGTAGCATTGGGATAACCAATCCCATACTTTGCTGCATTGAATGAGCCGACTTGAGCAGGGCCGTCAAATTCAGCAGTCTTAGGTTTACCTATAGAATCTATAGCCTTGTTCTTTACATAGCCATGCAAAGTGGTGTCGATCATCTCATCCTTAGTGATTTGATCCAAGACATCATTCCACTGTGGATCATCATAATCTTTTCCTAATTTGTATCCCAATTCAGTAGGAACACCATTTTCGGCAATCTTCAAACCGTTATTCTTACCGAAAGTAACAGCCTGATCTCCATCATTGATATCATCTATCGCTTTGGAAGCTGAATAAAGATTGACATCTCTTATCTCCTTAGACATAGCTCTGTTTTCACTAGCTACACTAGGGAATGTGTTAGCAAAATCAGCTCTGGTCATGTAGGTTATATCTTGACCGGAATCACTACCGTCGACAGCAACCCCATCTGAAGAAGTATCCAAGAATCTATTCTTCACTTCATTACCCGTCACTGGATCTTCGTCTTGATGAATTGTGGAATCAACCTTGAATGTCAATATAGAATTGCTTTCTGTATTTGCCAAGGTATGTGAGTTACTCATCAACTTGACTTGATAATTACCATTTTCTATTTCATAACCTTTATGACCATCATTATTCTTGTCATAGGCATCATAAGAAGCAAAGTCTGAAGTTTTTATAGAAAGAGTAATTTCTTGATCCTCTCCAGGTTCGAGGTTAGTCGTTTTGCCAAAATCGAGCAAGACGACTGAAGATTTTTCAATTCCACCCTTAGTGTAAGGAGCAGTCAAATAGAGTTGAACTACATCGCTTCCCTTTCTATCTCCTGTATTCTTCACATCAACAGTTATGTCGATAGTTTCGTCACCTTTGATTGAAGAGTTATTCCTTATAGAAGAGGATACTATTTTTTGTTCGAATGTCGTATAAGACAATCCATATCCGAAAGGATATTGAACTACTCCCTCATATCCTTTTCCATATTTGTTATCGACATTTTTCCAATATCCTTCGACATCGGCTGTTTCATACCATTTATAACCTACATAGATATCTTCGACATAATCGACGTAGGATACTCCGTCGTACTTTGCACTACTGTTTCCGACATTTCCGTTATTAGTTCCATCTGCAGGATAAAGACCAGTTCCATTGGTATATCTTCCCCAGGTGCCACCCTTCCCTTTTGACACACCCCATTGTTCTCCTAAATCAGGACCAGCATTTGCATATGAAGCCATCGTCTTAAAGTCATAAGGATATGTATCGGTCAATCTACCAGATGGATTTGCATCTCCATATAGAAGTTCCGGTAAGACCTCTGCACCGACATCACCGGTTGCACCTACTAAAAGACAAGCATCTATCGATGGATAATCTTTCAAGAAGCTCAAATTCAATTCACTATCAGAGTTTACGATGACAATTGTCTTTTCATAATTTTCGGATACATATTTAAGAAGATCTTCCTCATCCTGCGAAATATCTAGGTAGGATCTATCATAATCGACCTTCTTAGAAGCACCGCCTTTAGAATTGGAATAAAACTGAATCTTTGGCGAATCATTACTTTCGCCTGATATTCTTCCTAAAACCACTAAAGCTGTATTCGAAAACTGCAAGGCATCATCCAAAATATTATCTGTGTAGAATGTTGAATTGCCGACATTAGGCTCATACAAGACGGAAATATCTGAAGCATATGAATTCAAAGTTCCTTTAGAATTGTTGAACAAAGGTCTCTCACCCAAGAAGCCTTTATACATATCAGTCAACTCTGTATTGGTTTCAATTCCATAATCATTCAAAGCAGTGATCAAATCAGTTTGCTCATTCAAACCATTTGTTCTTCCTGAACCGCTTCCTGAATAAATCCACTGGCTTGATGACCAACCGAATACATTGACCTTGTTGGTTGAATCCTTATTCAAAGGAAGAAAATCATCCTTGTTCTCTACTAATACAGCACCTTCTCTTTCAATACTTCTAGCTAAGTCTTTACCTTCACCATTTGTCTTTTGATCCAAAGCAGATCCACCGATGACGGCCCAGGTGTTTAAAATATCCGACATGCTAAAACAAACGGCATTGACACCAATGGCTAAAGCTGCCAATACTGAAATTCCAACAACAGCAGCAATTTTCTTCTTAGAAAACTTCTTTCCTTGCTTTCCCATATACCCTCCATTTAAGAGACTAGACAATAGTCTTGGCTCTCATGTTCTAGAACGATTTTAAGTGTATTATAAAATTGTGAAAGCGTTTTTATCAATTCATAACTTAAATGAGATAATACATAACTTTACAAATTATTACACGGATTTTTATAGCTTTTTTAGCCATTTGAATTAATATTTCAAAAGTATTCAAGTATAAGTACATTGTCATTCAATTAATCAACATGAAAAAAGACACTTAAGCATAAGAACTTAAGTGTCTTTAAAATCAAGCAAATTTTACTAGTCTATCAAATGTGCGTCTCTGAGAAGTTTCTCAATATCTGTTCCTTTGACTTTCTTAACAGCTTCTTTGATCAAGATCTTTTGGGCTAAAGGCAAATCCATATCCTTGAGTTTCTTTTTGTCCGTAGCATAATAAGCAGCACGAAGTAATTCTCTCACATCGTATACAGAACCCCATACTTCAGGAACTCCTCTATCGATGTTGAGCAATGTATAAACAGCTTCCATACCTGTTCTTATGGAGTATTCAGTTGTAAAGATAGTATCTCTTGGAGTCTCGGCAAATTGGCCGACAAAGGCGAAGTTGACTGCGCCATCAGGTACGACATTAGGTCTGTCGCCAAGCTTTCTAGGCATGAAGAAAGCAGTGATGTAAGGCATGTAGCAAGTTGTGGTGTTAGCATGTTTTGTAGCGAACTCTTTGATCTTGTCTTGAGGTACACCGATATGGTAAAGCCATTCCTCGCAAACCTCTTCTCCAGTACATTCCTTCATAGGCTTCTTGACATAGTTTCCAGGTCTGTCAGAGAACAAACCATATACCCAAACACAAATTTGATCTTTAGGCTGATTGTGGAATTGAGGTTGACGATTGACAGTCCAAGATAAGTACCATCCATCTTTAGAATCTTTGACGGTTACGATTCCTCCAGTGGTCACCTTTCCAGAGAAAGGATCACGTTTGCAGATTGCCTTGATATAAGGGATAATCTCCATATCCAAGGTAGTTACAGTTGCTGACATCCAATTTGATTTCTTCTCATCTCCACAGAAGACCAAAGGATTTCCAAATGAAGAATCTTGCTTAGCGATGTTTCTCCAAAGATCCCAGCTATCGCCTCTTCCATCTTCTACTTTGGAAAGATCAGGAGCTTCGTTCTGACTACCATAGCAAGAGACATCAGTGCAGCATCCATTAGTGATGACTACCATATCATCTTCTTCCAATGCGATGTTTTCTTTGTTTCCATCACGTTCGATTTCAATGGTTTTTGCTACTTTTCTACCATTATTAATATCGAACAAGACATTCTTAACATCGATTCCATATTGGAAATCGACTCCACGATTCTTCAACCATTTGACCAAAGGAAGAATCATTGACTCATATTGGTTATATTTTGTAAAACGAAGTGCGGAGAAATCTGGCAATCCATCGATGTGGTGAACATATCTTTGAAGATAAAGCTTCATTTCCAAAGCTGAATGCCAAGTTTCAAATGCGAACATTGTCTGCCAATAAATCCAGAAATTTGAATTGAAGAAATGGTCGTCAAATACATCATCAATAGTCTTGTAATAAAGATCCTCATTAGGTGTCATGAACAACTTGAGAAGTTCTTGTTGAGCTTGTTTATCCAAAGTGAACTTTCCATCAGAATGAGCATCTTTTCCACACTTTTCAGTCACACGACAAAGTGAATAATTAGGATCCTTCTTGTTCAACCAATAGTACTCATCCAAAACAGAGACTGATGGATCATCGAGTGAAGGTACATCTCTGTACATATCCCACATGCACTCGAAATGGTTGTCCATCTCTCTTCCACCACGCATAAAGAAGCCTTTTGTAACATCTTTTATACCATCACAACTTCCACCAGGAATAGGAAGTTTTTCAAGGACATGAACATGTTGTCCTTGAAGTCTTCCATCTCTTACGAAATAGAAAGCGGCACTCAATCCGGCCAAACCCGATCCGACAATGTAGGCAGATTTTCTCTCGGCACCCTCGGGTTTCTCAGGATGTGCGAATGCCTCATAGTTACCAGCTGAATAATACATTTTTCTTGTCCTCCTAGACGGCTATATTTAACTATGTTTACAAAAATTTTTTATCATCAATTTTATTGAAATGTCGAAAAATCAAACACGAATTTAAAAGTGATTAAAAATACGACACCTCCCCTTGAAGTGTCGTTTTTTATGAAACTTATATCATTTATCGATTCTGCAGTTTTTAAGTGCACCATTGATAAATCCAGTACAAGTATTAGCTAATTTCTTAACCAATAATTCCGGATCATCTTTCATTCCATGTGCGATCCAATCCAAAGTCAAACCGACAAAGGCATATTTAAGAAAATTAGCTATGAATTTCTTATCATCTTCATTCACTGTCTTTCCTTGGCTTTCTTCCTCGACTACGCTCTCCATCAAGTCGAATGTGATTTTATAAAGATAATCCTCTAAATTTCTCAGTGAATATGAATTATATAAATTCATAAAGAAATCCTTATCAGCTTTCAAATGAACCAGTATATCTAGATAACCTTTTTCCCAAGTCTCAGCTGTTTTATTATTAGCTAATATCTTTTTAGAGTCTTCATAAATAATCCATTCCATCAAATCTCTAATATCGATAAAATGATAATAGAAAGTTTGTCTATTGATATCGCAATATTCAGTCAAATCCTTGACAGTAACCTTATCGAAAGATTTTGTCTTCATCAGTTCTTTTAAGGCTACTGCTAAGAATCTTTTAGTTGCTTCGCTTTTCATTTTCTTTAGTTAGTAGTAGAAGTGCCTTCTACTAAATTCGCCAAATACACATCATCGTAGAAATAACTGTTTTGATCGAAGGTTTTATCAGGCATAAATCCGGCTTGAACATCTTTATAAAAGCTATTCGAGATTTTAATCTTGAGTTGTGAAGGTCCACTCATTACTACCGAAGTACAATCAGGTAGAACCACAGGCAAGATAGCACACATTCCACCGCCTGATTGTTGACCTATGACATTTCCAAGTCCCATATTGATAAATGAACCCGTGAAATAATTAGCAGCGGAATAAGTACATACTGAAGTCATAACAGAATAATTTAAATTGAAATATCTCTTCTCGTTAATATCAACTCCGTACTTATAATCAATATTTTGATTTGTTTGATAATTATGAATGCTAAGCTCTACTGGATTTTTTCCAGTATCTCTCAAGAATCCTAAAGCTCGGATCATAGCAGCTTCAGAACCTCCACCATTAGTAGATAAATCTATGATGACATTTTTTACTCCTTTATTCACAGCTTCATCTAGATAGTGTTTCATAAACTCATAGGTATCATATTTCCAAGGTGTACCCGATTTGATTTGTTCATTTGTTCCAACAGAAAATTCATCAAAATGTAATACTGCTGTTTCTTTACCTATATAACGAATAGCTGGAACTCCATCTTCTCCATATTTCTCTTGTGCTAAAGTAGCTAATTCAACACTTTGTTTTTTATATTTTGTTCTGAAATCACCATAATAACTGGCAAGAGATCCATTATCTGATAGTTTATAACCGGAATTAGGATCATAAAAGTTATAGTTTGTTATGGCTGTATGCAATTCATCCAAATCCGTGTAAAAGAAATTCAAATATCCTTTAGTGAATACAGAAGTATCAGTAGATAAGAACTGATCCTTGTATCCATTATCTTCGAAGTATTTTCTATAATCTAAGACGTTATAGAAATCTTTCAAACCATAGAAATCATTCATGACAAAAGAAATGAAATTATAGTTGAATTCACGAGCTTGGGCTGTAGGAGTAGCTTGATAATAATCACCTTTTCCCATGATGGCTTTATACTCATCCGGATTTGTGTCGTTCATATAATACATGACACCATAATAATCACTTCCATTGAAGTAAACGTTGTACATATTTGTTGAGCAAAACAACAAATTCATGACTGAGAACGGGACGAGAATATGCTTTTGATAATATGAAATTTGCATTCCATAATTTTTCAAATTATAAACGACTTGAGAATCTTTAGAATCGGCATTCGCACTTAATAAAGCTTGGTGTGAATTATAACTAGTTGCTGAGGTACTTTTTTTAATGACATTAAAGAATCCATCATCAACAGCTCTGATGGTGTCTTCATTCCAATCAAATATGCAATTATATCTATAACTTTGTACTCCTTTATAAGTATAAGATTTATAAGTATAAGACAAGACCATATAAGACATAAAGTTATATAAAGACCCATTGATATTGTCGGAGTCCAAGAAGCCATTCAATGCTGTGACAAATTCTCTAACATCGACATAAGGAACAGACTTGTCACCTTCCAAATAATAAGTGTTTAATGTACTATTTTTTATATTATATTCATCGCTTAAATTCTTAAAAGATGAATTAGAATCAACTGTGAAATTTCCTTCATCTTTTGGAGTGAAGGTATTACAGGCAGTCAAAGATGAAATCAATATTGTGGTAAGAATTAACAAGTTGCTTTTCTTCATATACAACCCCCCTTTTTATTATCTATAAACAAGTATACATAGATTCATTAAGAAACTAACATCTTATACCTAAAAAACGGCTTTATTTTTTAGAAACATAGTTTTTGCATCATTTACAAATTTCAGCATATAGAATAGAGCATCTTTCCAACACTCAATAGTTAACAAAACATTATGAATTTCAGAACACCTGCTGAATACAGACATATCATAAAATTTCGGTGTATCCTCAATCGATCAGTACATAAGAATAGAATGGAAGAGAATTTAAATATTAAGTCAAAAACTTGTGTTTTTAAGTACATAAAAACACACATTGCCATTATCTTTTCAATTGTTATTATTTTATTATTGAATCAACATCTATAATCTTTTGTGATATAAGGAGAAATTTATGGAAATAGTTCTTTTAACTTTGATGATAGTCTTAATTATCGTGGTAATTGGATTAGGAATTGCTATGTTTATCTTGTTTAAAAAGAAAAGCACTAGTAATTCATCAATAAAAGATGACTCATCTATTAATATGCTTTACCAAACAATGGGTCAGTTACAGCAAAAGATAGATAGTCTTGAAGGTCAACTTGGAACAAAAATTGAAAATGAGACACAGAAAAGAAATACAGATTTGATATCTACTTTTGATGACAAGCTTTCTCAAAAGATAGATGGTGTAAGCAATGTTCAAAAAGATATAGGAACACAAGTATCCAACACTTTATCCACAACATTAAAAGAAACAAATCTAGAAAATCAAAACAAACTATTGAAAACATTTTCTGAAAACATAAAAGAAATTCAGGCTAATCTCCAAAACCAACTCGATAACAATCAAAAGGCAATTGCTTCTATCCAAGAACAATTGAGTAAGCAAATAGATAACAATATTAAAACTGTCTCTGGCATTCAAGAAAGCATGAACAAACAGTTAGATGCAGTTAGTACCAAGATGGAGAAATCAATAAACGAAAGTAACGAAAAGGTACAGACTGTTTTAACTGCAACAACTAAAATAGAAGCTTCCCAAAAGGACCTGCAAACCGTTTCAGATGATTTAAAGCAATTAAATGCTTCTTTGACCTACACTAACCCAATGGGTAAATACGGCGAAAGAATTCTAGGTTCTATTCTTAGAAGCATATTTGGTGATACCAGAGGAATATTCGAAGAACAAAAGACAATCAAAAACGATGTGGACGAAACGAAGAAAGTCATAGCAGATGCTGTTATCAACTTACCAGAGCCTTACAAAATACTTTGTATAGATTCAAAGTTTTCCTTTGAAAAATTCAAGCAAGTAATTCAAAATAAAATTAGATAACCTTTGT
>FR878762.1:0-2077 GCA_000434395.1 Clostridium sp. CAG:568
GTTCTAGCTTCTTTATAAGAGATCACCTTCTTCACTCAAGGCATAATATCAGTAGTGCTCAGATGGATTAAGAATGACTGCAAAGAAGAAATAGATACTATGATAAATTTAATTCAGCACTGCGTGGGAAGAGTGGATTAGATTGACGAAATAGGAAGAAGCAAAGTACCATCATTAAGCATCGATATCTTATCAGCTGTGCAGACAATTGCGTTTTTCCCATGTACAAATTTAGAATTTATGAGATTCTTAAATGCTTTAGTATCCGAAGCATTAAAGTTTTGCCCAGCTTTTATCTCTACACATGAGATCTTTCCTTCTCTCACTAAAATCATATCTACTTCATTTTGCTCAGAATCTCTATAGTAATAGGGAGTCTGCATAATTCCTTCATTCATAAAAGACTTTCTTATCTCATTAAAGACAAATGTCTCAAAGAATCTTCCCTTAAGGAAACTGTTTTGCAAGGTCTTAGCATCAGTTATTCCACATAGATAAGCAGCCAATCCTGTATCAAAGAAATACATCTTTGGTCTTTTCACCACTCTCTTTACTATTGATTCCTCTTTGTATGGCTCTACTAAATAAATGATTGCTGTCTTTATTAGAACCGAAGTCCAGCTTTTTATAGTGTTTATTGAAACGCCTATATTCTTGGCATAGTTATCATAAACCAATTCTTCACCTGTGTTTGAAGCTAAAAGTTTTAAGAAATTCAAGAATTTAAATTCATCTTTTATATTTATTATGTCTCTAAGATCCTTTCCTAAATAAGTGGTTATATAAGATGAATAGAACACAGAAATATTTATAGAAGGATCAGCATAGAGAACAGGAAAAAAACCTTTGACAATATATTCAAAAGCTTGAGATTCCTTCAATGTATATCTAAGGCTTCTTTGAGAATCTTTAGCAAGATTAACTTCGAAGGGAGAATTATCCTTTCCTAAAATCTCATTTATTGAAAGATTATTCATATCTAGAATAGCTACCCTTCCGGAGAGAGACTCTTCAGCTCTATCTAACAAGTCTTTTCTTTGGGATCCAGACAATATATACATGCCATTGCTTTCCATATTCCCTCTCTTTAATCTAGATTCATTTACTATTCTTTCTATCTCAACAAATAGTTCTGACGCCTTTTGTGCCTCATCTATAATCAATGGAGAAGGATGAAGATCCAAGAGGCTTCTAGGGTCTTTTCTTGCAAAAGCCAAGTTAAATGAGTCATCAAGTGAAATATAATTAAAACCTTTGGAGTTAAAAGAATTGAATAATTCAGTTGATTTACCAATTTGCCTTGGCCCTGTAAGTAAAGTTATTGGAAAATGCTTAACACAATCAATAATAGTTTTAGTTATAAATCTAGGAATCCTTAGTAATCTCCTCTGTAATTTCTGCAGTGGCACTGCATTTTTTACAATTTCATTTTATATCATTTATGTGAGCGAATCAATAATAATAGGTCACTAAAGTTATAAAGACATAGGCTTTAAAAACTATTTTTGCTTTCACATCAATACTACTTTATATTTCCCAATTTCTTTAATTAAAAGGAAATTTTCAAATCATAAAATGAAGCCCCCTCACCGACTTTTTTGTCAACTTTTCTACTCAAGCAGTGTCGTTATGACGTTATTTGTTTCCGATAAATTGTCCTTTAACATTCAATCGGGAGATCAACGGTATGAAGAAACTGAACAGCAAATACGTCGAATCGGTCGTCAAAAAAGCAGCAGATGGCAAAATCGTCGCGGCTCACAGAGAAAAAACTCTGAAACACGGTCCAAATCGAGAAAAGGCAGGAGACGAGGGGCACAAAAAGAAAGATTGGAAGACCAACATGGAAGCCAGGGCCAAATCAACCGTGGAAAAGTATGGCAATTTCAAACAAGAAATACCACGGAAACAAATAACGTCATAGCGGCAGGGGAATATCATCTAATTTCGCCTTCAAAATAAACTAATTATTAGTTCTGATACGTAAGCGTAAATTTTGTCCCGTTCGAACCTCCTGGTTAGATTATTCGTAAATCCATCCAGGTTGTCGAATGCAAAAATCTTTTACGCTTATATC
>FR878762.1:2094-2194 GCA_000434395.1 Clostridium sp. CAG:568
ACGCTTATATCTCAAAAAATAAATCAGAATTAATTATTTTTACAAAAAAAAGTCCGATACCGAAGTATCAGACATAAATACAAGAATGGTGACCCATTCG
>FR878763.1 GCA_000434395.1 Clostridium sp. CAG:568
CCCTCACGTGCACTAGAGAGTTTTCTTATATAAAGAACCAGAAGTATCTACCAAAGTTCTTAACGACTCAATAATTTCACTACTCATAATTCAATTCTCCCTTATCACAAGAGCTACTAATTAAAAGTGTAACAGAATTATTTTAAAGATCAATTACATTACAAGTATCTAGATATTTTTAAACACTAATACCACTACATTGTTCAAACATAACAAAACTTGTTTATCGGCATGCACTTATATTTTTTCCTAAATCCATGTTCTACATCCAAAAAATAAAGCTTTAATTAAAGCCCTTTCAATTATTTATCTTATACTTCAATCGATAAATTTATATGGAGATGAAATATGATTAAAAGAACTAAAACTATTTCTATATTGTTGATGCTTGTATCACTAGCATCATGTGAGCCTATCAGGTTCACATTCAGCAAGCCTTCAAATAATAAAAACAATACCACCAATAGTTCTTCCACAATCAATACTATCGATTCTATAGAAATAACAAACCCTATCGATAGATTAGTTTTAGGTCATACATATCAATTGAACACATCTACTGATGAAGAAATTATATGGGAGAGTGGAAATACAAATATAGTTTCTATAGATAAAGAAGGTGTTATAACTGGTAAAAAAATAGGATCTACTACTATCTATGCTTCTTTAGCCATAGATAGCTCAGTCTCTACTGAAATGAATATTACTGTAATAAATAAAACTCCTACTCCGACATCAAGCTCGTCTTCATCCAATAATAATTCTTCTTCCTCAAGCCAAACAGATTCTATAGAAAACGAGAATCCTAATCCAAAAAAATACAAATTAAATTGGCACGATGAATTCGATGGGAATTCATTAAATATGAATTATTGGTCTTATCAAGAAGGTGATGGATCACAATATGGAATTCCAGGATGGGGTAATAGCGAGCAGCAATACTATTCTCAAGATAATGTCTCAGTAAATAATGGAGCATTAAAAATAACAGCGAGAAGAGAGAACAAAGGTGGAAAAGCCTATACTTCAGCAAGAATAAGAACTGCTAATAAAGTAGCTTTTACCTATGGGAGAATAGAAGCTAAGATCAAACTACCTCCTTATCAGGGTTTATGGCCTGCATTTTGGATGCTTCCTGACACTACTACTTATGGAAACTGGCCAAATAGTGGAGAAATAGATATCATGGAAGCTAAAGGAAGACTTCCAAATGAAACATCGGCAGCTATTCACTTCGCCGACAATAACAACCAACATAAATACAACACTGGAACTTGTGATTTGAATCAAACTTTATCAAGCAATATGAAAGACTGGCATACCTACGCCGTGGAATGGGAATCAGATTCCTTATTCTTTTATGTCGATGATATTTGCTTCTTCGGTTCTAAATGCAATCAATATTCAGGTGTAGAAGGAAATAGCGGACAACCATTCGATAAAAACTTCCATATTCTATTAAATTTAGCTGTGGGTGGTATGTTTGATAACTATATCAATCCAAACGATTCTGATTTACCCGCTTCTATGGAAGTCGATTATGTCAGATGGTGGGGATTGAAATAGTAAAACAAACTATTTAAGAATAAAACTATGCAAAAAAACTCAAGGCTTATTATTTTTATAAACTTATATAAAAAGAGTGTTGTAAAATTATGCCTGGAGTTTTTTTATGGATAAAAATATATTTAATAGAAAAGATAAAGATTTGCAGTTGAGAGCAAACGATGGTCGTATTCCTTTGGAAGGCGATAGACCTGTATCGAAGAAAAAGATTGTAGTTAGAGGTCCTATTCCTACTCAAGACGAAATCACAGAAATCGATAGACAAGGAAGAAAAGAAAGAAATGACTATAGGAAGAAATGTAGAAAAGAAAGAAGTCTTCCCGGATTGAGTAAAGAAGATAAACGTCATATGAGAGATACAGAAAACGCAACTCTCAACAAGATGAAATATGACAATATGAAAAAGCAAGCTGAGTGTTACGCTAAAGCTACAGGTCAGACTTTGCCTGACAATTTATCCTATAACGATTTAGAGACTATCTCCATCCGTTGCTTCTTACCTCAATATACTAGAGGTGAGGATTTATCCTCTGCTATCTCGCATATCGTAGGTGGAGCTTTAGGAATAATAATGCTGATAGTTGGAATCTACTATTCAGTAGTAACGACAAAACCATACTTCGGTGTCGGCGAAATTTATGCTTTCAGCCATCCTGCCGCCATCGCAACAATGTTCATATTCGCACTAGGAGCTATCTTCTTATACGCGATATCTGCTATCTACCACTTTCTTTGGGTCAATGGAGGAAAGAAAGTATTGAGAGTCATAGACCATTGTACTATCTATTTCTTAATAGCAGCTTCTTATACTCCTATCACAGTCCTGGGACTTCCAGGTGCTTATGGAATGGGCATGACTTGGGTTTATGTCGTATTAGGAGTCGAGTGGGGATTAGGAATCTTGTTGACCGTCTTCAATTGTCTTTGGCTGAACAACAAAGTCGTAGTCGGTATATCCATGGCGGGATACATCATCTTAGGATGGATGATCATCGCTTTTACTCCAGTCATAATAACTGAGATTGGAATGACCGGATTCCTAATCATATTATTTGGTGGAATCGCCTATACATTTGGAGCTATATTCCATGGAATGGGTCATAAAGTCAGATATATGCACACTATAGCTCATTCCTTATATGTTGTAGGAACTTTATTGCATTTCATTGGCATTCTTTTATACTTCGTCTTATAATCTTATATCGACTGAGAGATTTACTGAAATGAACGAACAAAATATTAAAATCGAAAAAAAGTCTTATTCGGGTAAAGATAGAATTAACAAGTCTAATTTAATTTATAAGTTGGCACTGACTGCAATGCTCACCTCCTTCGCATTTGTACTAGGAGGAATAGGCTCCGCCATAGGTATATTTGATCCTTGGACAAATGGAGGATCAGTATCCTTATCCTCGCTTCCTTTAGTCTTCATAGGATTGATATGTGGTTGGCAATACGGATTGCTAGGTGGTGTCGTATATGCTGGAATAGATATGTTGATGGATAATGGATATGTCTATTCAGTAAATGCTATTTGGATTTCTATACTTTTGGATTATATCTTGGGATTTGGATTTGCATTTGTCGCTGGATTCTTCAGAAAGCCATTCTTAAAGCATAAATGGTGGCCATTCTTCGTGGCTATGACTTTTACTATGTTGCTTCGTTTTCTCTCTTCGTTCTTCTCTGGTGTATTCGCTTTTGCTACCATAGCCAATTGGAATAGCCCCGCTACTTGGATTTACTCTTTAACTTACAACGCCGGATATGTTGGAATATCATTAGTCTTAGATTTAATAGTCGGCGGCTTGTTGATTAAACCTATATGGAACGCCATAGATAAATCTCCACTAAAACTATCATTATAAATTCAATTGAATCGACTGAAACAGGATGGAATTTCCATCCTGTTTTTGTTTTCCATTTCAAACATTTAACTTAAACCCAATTACAGCCGTGTCTATTTATTAAGATGTAATATATAATCTTATATCTATATTTAACTAAGGAGGATTAAACATGGCCGAGCTAGACCCTGAAAAGTTAAACACAGAGAACAAAGAAGTAGAAAATAAAGAAGAAACTACTGCAAAAGAAAGCAAACCTGTCGAGGCTAAAGTCGAAGAGACTAAGAAAGATGAAAATGGAGTCGAGACTTTAGAAACTGAGGAAGGTGTCTACACAAAGAAAGAAGCTGATGTTCAAAAGAACTTCGTCTACAAGAATGCTTCTGGAAAAGTTGATGGAGTCAATTTAAAGTTAGCAGACGCTATCGAAAATGCTAGAAAGAACTTCGTAAAAAACTATCGTTCTAATAGATTAGGAGCAAATATATCAGTTGGAATATTTGCCTTTTTCATCGTCGCTACAGCAGTCGTATACTTCACTTTGAGTCAAACTGAAAACAAGACTCTTTATAACTGCTTGATGTGGCCTTTCTTCGGATTGGCTATTGTCGCATTAGTTTGCTTCTTAATTCTTTCTAATGTCGGAAAGAAAAAAAGCTACAAAGAGATTGGAAACTATCTCGATATATGGACTGATTCATTTATCTCGGATGCATACGTTGGAAAACCCGGTGTGGACAATGTCACTTATTCCATCGATGGAAAAGTTGACGATTGGTCCATCATCAACACCCACTACTTTGCAACTATCGATTCGATTGAATCTCGTTCACATGTCGTAATGGATTACTACGGAAAAGCACTCTGCGATACAGAAGTTTCAATTTCAGTTCCTGTATACAATGAATTTATAAATAGAATTGCATTAGAGAAAGTTATCGAAGATCCTAACAAAGCAGAAGAAGTTAGCGAAGAACAACCGGTTGCCGAGGAAGATAAGAAAGATAAGAAAAAGAAAGCTAACAATGGTAGAAGTCCATATGTAGGTGGATATGGTAAATTCCTCAGCTATGAAGTCAATGCTAAGAATCCTAACGATTACTTAATTGTCGTAAGAAAAGTTAAAGACACTTATCTTCCTACAAATGTTCACGGATTGACTAGATTCGATAACTTAGCTGGTGAATTATTAAATAATGACTATGTGATTTGGGCTAGCGATGAGAAGTTTGTACGCGAGACATTAAAGCCTGCAATAATCGAAGCTATGCAAAAAATGACACCCAATAGTGTCTTGCAAGACTGGTTCTTCACATTCAATAAGAGTGAAGCTGCATTCATGCTCAACTATAGTTCTGCTATCATGGAGCTTCCTATGTATGATAAAGTTCAAGAGAACAATGTCGAGCAATATCCTCACGATGTAGAATTGGCTTTGACTGTATTTAAAAATTTGGCCGATGAAATAAGAGAAGAAAAGTCTGAAGAAATAGAGAAATAAAAAGAAGGTTTATTATGGCAAAAATCAAATCACCTTATGGAAAGTTTGTTTTGAAGACTGCCAATGACACAAGAAAACTTGGAGAAAGATTAGCCAAGTCTTTAGCTGGTGGAGAAGTCATCTTAGCCTATGCACCTATGGGTGTTGGTAAGACTTGCTTTGCTCAAGGATTAGCTAAAGGTCTAGGAATTGACAGGGTTGTAAACTCTCCTACATTCAACATGATAAAAGTTTATAGAGGAACATCTTTAACTTTCTACCATGTCGATGCATATAGACTTGAAAACAAAGATGAAAATCGAGATATAGGTCTTACAGAATTGTTGAACGACCCAAGTGGTGTGTGTTACATCGAATGGCCTGAGTATATAGTTGATGAATTCGAGAATGTTAAAGACTTCATCACAGTCGAATTGACCATGAATAAAGATGGTACAAGGGAGGCAGTAATTAGCCATGGAAGAACTAAATAAGAATCGTCTTTTCATAGATGCATCTATGAAAAGCTTGACCGTAGTCATATCGAGTAAAGGTCAAACCTTTGAAGGATTTGATGACCAGCCAAAGGAAACATTGGAACAAATGTTTCCTTTGATTATGTCTTTATGTGAAAAAGCTGGAATCAAATATAAAGATTTGGATGAGATTTATGCTACTACTGGGCCTGGATCTACAACCGGAATAAGAATGGCTTTGACACAAGCTAGAGTTTTCTTTGCATTAAAACATGAAGCCGACTTATATGGTGCTCCTACATTAGAAGTCTTATTCAGAGCATCCAAATTGAAAAATGGATTAGCTATTTTATCCGATAGACATAACACTTTATTTTATGCTCTTTATAAGGATGGTCAGAAGATCAGTGATGGTCACGCCGATAAACTAGAAGATATAAATGGATTCAGCAATGAGACAATTATCTATGCTTCAATAGATGAAGGAGCTAAAACGATTGCTCAAGGACATGAATCTATATCCTTATCTTTAGCTGAATCTTTACAAGTTAGAGAAGCATATAAGAAATACACACCCGATGATGTTCAAAATCTTGTTCCTCTCTACACTGAAAAGATATGATGATAGTCAATCGACTTTCTAAAGAAACAATCGATGATGTTCTAAGAATTGCAGAAGAAAGAAATCTTAGTCATTCCTTGGATAAACAAGTCCTTATAGATGCTTTAGATGAGAAAAATCATCTAGTCTTAGTAGGATCAATCCAGGGGATAACAATAGGTTATGTCCTAGCGACATTAGAACTAGATGAGGCAGAAATAGATTCCGTTGCCGTATCGATAAAATATGAAGGAAACGGCTATGGAAGACTTTTGATGGAAGAGATCATCAAAGCATTAGAAGAGATGAATGTAAATAGAATCTTATTAGAAGTAAACGCCAAAAACGAAAGAGCTAAAAATCTATATATAAATAGAGGATTCAAAACATACAGAATTAGAAAAGGATACTACAATGGTATAGATGCCTTGTGTATGGAATGGAGGAAGCAAAAATGAGTGATGGTAAAAATAGATGTATTCTAGCTTTGGAAAGTAGCTGCGATGAAACAGCTGCTGCTGTATTAAAAGATGGAGAGATGAAATCCAATATCATCTCCACACAAATTAAAGAGCATCAAAAGTTTGGAGGTGTATATCCGGAATTAGCTAGCCGTCTTCATCTTCAAAATGTTGCGTCAGTTATCTTCATGGCTTTAGATAAAGCTGGTATTAAACCTGAAGAATTGACTCATGTGGCAGTTACAGCTGGACCTGGTCTCCCCGGTGCATTACAAGTCGGTGTGATAGCAGCTAAGACTGTCGCCGCTTATCTTGGAATCCCTTTGATAGGGGTCCATCACTTAGCCGGACATCTATATGCTAACGAATATGCTGGTGATTTTCATTTTCCTATGATTGCATGCTTAGCTAGTGGTGGAAACTCAGAGATCATCTTGATGAAAGACCATCTAGATTTTGAAATCGTCGGTCAAACTTTAGATGATGCCATCGGAGAAGCTTTCGACAAAGTAGCTCGTGAAATCGGTCTTCCCTATCCTGGTGGAGTCGCAATAGATAAGCTATGCAAAGCTCATCCTGAAGTAAAACCTTTCAAACTTCCTTTCCCACGTGTTCCTGGATATAACTTATCTTATTCTGGATTGAAGTCAGCAATCATAAGAAAAGTTGAGCAAGAGAAAGCTCAAAACGGTGGAAAATTATCCGATGAAAGAGTTATTGAATACGCTAAATCTGTAGAAGTTGCTTTCGTTAATCAATTCGTTAGAAAAGCCTTTAAAGCAGCTGAAGATTTCCACGCAAAAATGGTCATAATCGGCGGAGGTGTTTCTGCTAATTCATATCTTAGAAGTGAAGTGTTGAAACACAAGGATGAATACGAAGTGTTGATTCCTCCTATGTGGTGCACTACTGATAATGCATCCATGATTGCTAAAGCAGCTGATCACATCATAGATGCCGGATACGGAAGCGACCTGTCACTTCCTACAGACCCTTGTATGAATTTGGATGGATTCCCATTCAGCGGTGAATTCAAAGGAACCTACAAGCTTAACTAAGCATGGGATTGATTTATAAAGTCTTCCTTAAGATTTTCCACAAAGTATGGAAGAATGTCGAAGTGGAAGATCAGAAAA
Source organism: Clostridium sp. CAG:568 (assembly GCA_000434395.1). Lineage (GTDB taxonomy): Bacteria > Bacillota_I > Bacilli_A > RFN20 > CAG-288 > CAG-568. The sequence continues at coordinate 7,568 of FR878763.1, forward strand.
GAATGAAGACATTAGTCTTGCCTGACGATGTTTCTTTTGAAGACTTCAAGTATGGTGAGGATGACGACCCTTACCATACTTTTTCTATTTATTGGCCAAAAGATAAAGATTTGACTAAACTACCTATATTGATTGATATTCATGGTGGAGCTTGGGCTTATGGCGATAAAGAGCTAAACAGACCTTTTTGTATGACTATGGCTCATAGTAATCTTATAGTGATGGGAATGAGTTATAGGCTTGTAGAAGGGGTTCAAGTAAATAATCAATTAGAAGATATAATAAACTCCATCAATGAATTTATAAAAGTTGCTAAAGAGAGAAAATACAATTTAGACAACGTTTTTCTTACAGGTGATTCAGCTGGCGGATACTTTGCTTTGTCACTAGCTTCTTTATTGGATAGAAAGCTAATCAATCCGATTCTAGGCTTAAATCTAAACATAGATTTCAAAGGACTAATCTTAAATCATCCAGCCTTTGATTTTGACATCATGGGTCAAACACATTTCTGGTATCCTTTGTTGTTCAGAGCTATGTTTGGAAAGAAATATAAGAAAAATCCAATATATGTAAACACTAAAAATACTAAAGTTTTAATGGATAATGTTTATCTTCCACCAATGCTATTCATAACTTCTACCGGTGATGATGTAATGGGTGAAATAAACATCGATGTTCTTAAAGAAGTTAAAAGATACTATCCTAATATCGAAGTCATAAACAATGACATCGACCCAAAAGGACATGTTTATAATGTCACTTATATAAATTCCAATTCAGCAATTAAAACAAACGATAAAATATTAAATTTCATTTTATCAATTTCTGAGAAATAAACTATCGCTTTTAAAATTGAATGATCGTCACTAACATTGTTTTTTCATAACTTCTTTATTTCTTCAATTTATATTTAAATGTATAACCTAAATCATCTACAAACCCCTTCATATAGACTTTAATAAGCTGATTTACATTATTTTCAAATTCATCAAATGTTTTAGAATTGACTACTTTTTTCAAAGGTGCAGTAAAGAGGCCTTGGGTGTTATAAAACTTATAACATGTATTGAAAAATTCATCCACGTACATCAAAGGCTTATCAAGTGAATTGAATTTCAAATCTTTTTCAAGATTGTGCAAGAAGTCAAGTGCCTTCACTGGATTTGTACAATTTACTTTCATCTCAACTCCAGAGCAAGCATCGAATACATCTCCAATCAATTTAGGACTTTACGTACAATCAAACATAGCTAACATTTCAACTATTTCATACTCTTGTGCTATGAAATTACCCATAAATGGGGTCTTAAACTCTTTGTTTTTCAAGGATAATCTGCAGTCATTAGAAGGTGCTAGATCCATTCCAATTAAATTTCCTTTATGAAAAACTAGAGATATACATCCAGCGTGTACTTGAAAAGCATCACTATTTTTTAAACTGACTTTTCGATAATAAGCCATCGGCTTATGAGGAATATAAGTAGCTAAGCTATTTTTTGCATTATTTGCTTCAGCTTTCGCTTTAGCATTTTCCATTTTGTCTTCAGTCAATGAAATATCATATCCACTACCACCGATGTAGTATTGAATTCTCTTCAATACGATATAAGCTCCTTCCAATGCCGAGCATCCATGCATATGTATTTTTGCAGCGGCATAGTCATGAGGTGTAAATTCAAAAGAAAACTTAAAAAATTTAATTTTATCATCTTCATCAAAATAGCAATCTTCTCCAAAAGAATTAAGAAAATCTTCTTTTTGAGAAGCATTCACATCAGGGCGAAGTAAATACACATCATTCATCAACAAACAACCTGGATTTTTAATATTACCTCTTTCATCAAATTTAAATGCAAATCTAATATTTACAGGTCCAAATTGAAATCCTAAAACAATTATATCCTTTTTCACACTTGCATTTTCATAATACAAGTCAGCATAAGCCTTAACTATATCGTATTGAGTAGCCATAATGTCGTCCTCCTTTTTATTATGTATTTATATATAAAAAAACACGTGCTAAAAAAGTGCTAAAGCAACACTCGCATAAACCACCTAACACATATGAGTATTTTTCATATATAATATTTATTTGTGAAAAGGACTTATTTTTATGGTCAAATATATTAAAGAACTTTATGATTCATTAAATGAAAAAGAGCCTTCTATAAAAGAAGGAGATACTCTTACCATTCAAGGAAGTGTTCGTTCAAATCGTGGGAATAAAGAAATTGGATTCTTAGGAGTCAATGACGGCTCTTGCTTCAATCCAATTCAAGTCGTATATAATCCTGCTACTGATTTAGAAGCCGGAAAAGCTAAGTTAGGTGAAGCTGTTATCGTTACAGGAACTTTCCATCTCACACCTGAGATGAAACAACCTTTTGAATTGCATTTGACTGAATTCAAAGTAGCAGGATCAGTCGACGATTCCTATCCTCTTCAAAAGAAGAAAACTTCTTATGAATACTTAAGAACTATGCCTCAACTCAGAATGCGTACAAACACATTCAATGCTGTATTTAGAATTAGAAGTGAGGCTTCTTACGCTATTCATGAGTATTTCCATAATCATGGATTCTATTACATCCACACTCCTATCTTCACCGGAGACGATTGTGAAGGAGCCGGTCAAACTTTTAGAGTAGTAACAAATCTAAAGGAACCTGATGATTTCTTCGGAAAGCCTGCTTCATTGACAGTGTCCGGACAATTACACGTAGAACCATTCGCTATGGCTTATGAAAAGGTCTACACCTTTGGACCTACATTCCGTGCTGAAAAATCCAATACTCAAAGACATGCGGCAGAATTCTGGATGATTGAACCTGAAATAGCATTTGCCGATATCAATGATGATATGGATTTAATGGAAGATTTCTTGAAATTTGTAGTGAAGAGAGTTATGGAACGTTGCTCGCAAGATATCAAATTCTTTGAGACCTGGGTCGATAAGAATCTCTCCACTAGATTAAATGATTTCTTGACCAAGCCTTTCACTCGTGTCAACTACACTGAAGGAATTAAGATTCTTCAGGAAGCACAAAAGAACGGACATAAATTCCAATATCCTGATATTCACTGGGGAATTGATTTGATGAGTGAACATGAAAGATATCTCACTGAAGAGCACTTCAAAGGACCTATCTTCTTAACAGATTATCCTAAAGATATCAAGGCTTTCTACATGAAGCAAAATCCCGATGGAAAGACTGTTGCTGCTGTCGACTTATTGCTTCCTGAAGTCGGTGAACTTTGCGGTGGATCCCAACGTGAAGAAGACTATGACAAACTTCTTCAAAGAATGAAAGAGCTCAATATGAACATCGAAGGATATCAATGGTACTTGGATCTTAGAAGATATGGTGGATGCGTCCACTCCGGATTCGGTCTTGGATTCGATAGACTTTTGATGTTCCTTACCGGAATTCAAAACATTCGTGATGTCCAGCCTTATCCTCGTACTTACAAGGAAATGCAATTCTAATAATCAAAATCTATGGCAGAAGAAACTCTATCAACTTCAACAATTGATCAAGCTGAAGGAACAAAGGTTGAGAAAGAAATCAACCCTTATTTTGCCATAGAAGAAAAATACTTTGGAATAAAAGATAAAAAAGAAATTAGAAGAAAAAAGATTTATTGGATTAAATTTGGTGTTCTTCTCGCATTGATCATATCTTCATTAACAATGATTATTTATGATTCAATCACAAATATTAATAATGAAGCAAATTTAATTCCTGGCACTTTAGTGGATGGAATGAATTATAAGCAACTAAGAAATTCAATAAACAGATCTAGTTCAGGTGAAGATAAAACTTGGGTAGATTTTGATGACCCATATGTGATAGGAGATTCAACAAATTTATCGATTACATTAATCGATAGAAAGTTGGTAATTTCAAATAATATATCTTCTTATTCATTTTTATTGATTAATCCAACATCCCAGGCTATATATCAAAACGATTTAACATTCAATGATGATTCATTCGATTTTAGCACTCACACTTCAATGAATGGAGACTATGTCCTTTGTGCTTACAAAGATCCTTATACAATTCCATACAAACCGGTAGTAGATAATTATTTCTATAGAAATTTGGGTTATAGCAAATTTAGAAGAGCTTCAACTAAAGACAATTCGATTCAAATAGGTAACAATATTCAAGTTATACAAGACCCCACTCTACTTTGCTTAGTGATCATAAGAGTTTCATAAGATGAAAGACAAATGAAAACAATGGCTTAAACATCCGCCAATATTGATAACGATATCGACCTGGATAGTGACCATTGTTTTTTTAGGTCTTTTATTTTAGGATTGATTATGATTATTGAAGGATCAATAAAATTAAAGAAATCAAGAAGCCTTAAAGGCGATTAAATTGTTTAGTAAAGCTCTAATAAATTAAGGTATTTAGAAAAGAAATATAAATAATACGCCAATTAAATAAGAAATGATAAAAATGTACGCCCTTTATGAAAATAAAGTAATAAAATATCTTTGCTTAACGAGGAGGAAATCTTTAAACATGAAGAAGACTGTTTTGGTAACTGGTGGAGCTGGTTATATCGGCTCCCATGCTGTTCGTCAGCTTTTGGATCACGACTTTGACGTCATCGTAGTCGATAACTTATCGACCGGACATGTAAAGGCTGTAGATCCACGTGCAAAGCTCTATTTGGGTGATGTTCGTGATTTGAACTTCTTAGCAGGAGTATTCAAAAACAACACAATAGATGGTGTAATGCACTTTGCAGGAAAAATTATCGTTCCTGAATCCGTTGGAGATCCTACTGCCTATTTTGATGATAACATTCAAGCTGTCGTTTCCGTTATTCGTTGTATGCATGCATATGGAGTTAAAAACTTCGTCTTCTCTTCAACAGCTGCTGTATACGGAACTGCTAAAACAACAGTGATAAGCGAGGATGCTCCTTTGCATCCTGAGTCTCCTTATGGATTCTCAAAGCTTGCTGCTGAACATTTGATTGCCTTTGCCGAAAGAGCATATGGCATCAAACATGTCATCTTCCGTTATTTCAACGTTGCAGGTGCATCACTCGATAGCAAAATAGGTGAAGCACATCCTGTTGAATCCCATTTAATTCCTGTCATAATCAATGCTGGATTATCTGGAAAAGAGATGCAAATTTTCGGTAATGACTATGAAACACGTGATGGTACATGCTTAAGAGACTACATCCATGTAGTCGACTTAGCTGAAGCTCACGTCCTTGGAATGGAGCATTTGCTCAAAGAGGGAGAATCCGCAACTATCAACTTAGGTTCTCAAAATGGATTCACCAACAAAGAAATTCTTACTACTGTCGATAAGGTCTTAAAAGAAGAGCACTTGTCTGAGGGTGTAAAGTGGAAGTTCGGTCCCAGAAGAGCCGGAGACCCTGCCGCTATTGTCGCATCTAATGAAAGAGCAAAGAAAATATTAGGTTGGACTCCTAAGTATGACTTGGAGACCATGATCAAGAGTGCAATCGCTTGGAAGAACACTCACAAGAATCTTTACAACGATAAGAACGGAACTAAAATTGCTTTCGACAAAGAAGATATGAAACATATAGCCAAAGTTAGACCTGTTTCTTACAACGAGCTTGTAAAGAAGGGTGTCTACTCTGGAATCGAGCATTATGACGATATCGTCGGTGCTAAAATCGAAAAAGCTTTGACTAAGTAATTTATATTTCCAAGCTAAAAACTATCTGGGCAATGTACTGCACCCCTCTCACTG
>FR878764.1 GCA_000434395.1 Clostridium sp. CAG:568
GTGCACTAGAGAGTTTAAATAAATAATGAAAAAAATAATTTTATCCACTCTTGCTTTGATTAGTTGTTTATCTTTAGGCTCCTGCTCTAATGAAAAGCCATCCAGCTCAATGGAGTTAGGAGAGAAAGATTCACTTTTAATCACACAAAATTCTCAAAAAATAGATTTTAATTATGGATTATCTATTCCTTGTATTGGAACTTATAGTTCTTTTGATGCAAGTGGAAATTTACTTTTATATCCATTTGCCTATTGCAAGATAAAAGTTGATATTTTTAATAGCTATTTAAAGGTTTACGTTAACTTTGATTTCAAGAAGCTAAATTCAGATATTGAAAAACATTCATCCGATTATACACAGAGAGTTGATAGCATTTACTCTAGTGAGGATTTAAATATGGAAAATCCTATTGGTCAAGGTTTTGCTACGAATGATGACGAAAATAATCTCCTATTTGTCTATGATCAATACAAAAGCTACACCTACACATACGGCTTTGACTCCGAAATACAATTCAATATTATTCAGGAGGCTTCCAAATGATTCCCGCTGTTGGTTACTGCCGTTTCTCTTCTGAAAATCAGGCAGATGGTTTCTCTATTGAAGCTTAGAAGAATGCTATCAACGAATTTGCCTCCAGGATGGGATATGCAATTATCCACTTCTATGTGGATGAAGCAAAATCTGGAACAACAACTGAAGGTCGTATTCTTGGTACAATTCCTTTTGGGTATATTGCTGATAAGGATAATAAGTTCTCAATCGTAGATAAAGAAGCCGACATTGTTCGCTGTGCTTTTGAGAATTATATGGAAAAAATAAAAACCAGCTTAGATAATCCCAAGGATACGGAACAAATAACCTGTTTTTTTGTTGCACAATGTTGAAGGATAGCTTTCAAATTAATCCCATCTAGTGCATTTTCCTGCTTGCGCAAAATTTAAGTTGCTCTCGGTTATATCTCAGAAAGTCAATTTGGTTAGAATGCTTGATTATATTTTGTGCAAACCAGTATTTATTCTGAATAATTTTTGTTTTTTACGTAGCTCGGAAATTTAAATATCAAACCTTGATTGCTTATTGACTAGTTGACGTTGCAAATATTTTAAGAAAAGAAAAACTAACACGATAACTATGAAATAACGATTGACATTCGATGAATACATGACGCTTACTAGCATTCCTGTTTGTATAGAGAATTAGCGCAATGTATTACTTTTTTCTGATACATCGGTTACACTAATAATGAAAAAGGTGATACGAATGAATCAAAGTTGTAGCACGATTGAAAGGATGTTGGAGACTGGCGATGGATGTATATCTAGAAAAGCCGCTATCGCAAACGGGGTGGCTCCGGCATCATTTGCAAGGTACGTCCGATCTCATGGACTCATTAAAATAAGGCGTGGCGTGTACACGAAGGAGATAGGAGCAATCGATGACCTCTTCCAACTTCAAAGAAGGTATCCAAAGATAGTGTATTCTGGCATAACGGCTCTTTATCTCTTAGGAATGACCGACAGGATTCCTGAGTCGGTTGAGTTCACGATTCCAAAGGGCAGTCGGGTGAGAAAAGAAAACGTCGGGTTTAACTCCATCTGTCACATTGAGAATAATATCAAGCTCTTTGAACTAGGGAACACTGATGTCGAGACTATGTTCGGGAATGTCGTAATATGTTTCTCTAAAGAGAAGATGGTCGTTGAAATGATCAGGAAAAGGAATGATTATGATTCCGAGCTGTTTTTGAAGGCAGTGAAGTCATTTTTGAAGGGAAAGGACAAAGACCTGGATTTTCTTTTTCAATACGCAAGAATGCGGAAGATAGAAGAGAAGGTGTATCAGGTTTTGGAGGCGATGGATTATGAGAATAAATAAGGATTCTCTCTCTGCAAGGGTAGGAATAACCTCATTAAGCCTGAATTCGAGGGGCTGGTTTTCAGTCAATATCTGAAAAATACGGATAACAACACTTAACTGGGATTATCCTTTTATACAAATTCAAAGCTGTTTTCAATATACAAAACTCATATTATTTTTACATTCTTTGAAATATAATATTGGTTAGGTTATGGAAAATGTAATTTATTTAAAGAAGAAACCCGAGTTAAGTAGAACAAATAGGATTGTTTCTTATTTCTTTTTTTGCATATATGTTCTTTATCCTATCATAGAAAGATTCATAAATACTCTTCCTCATCGAACAACATTATTCATGTTGTTCTCTTTAATAACATCATTTTTTATTTTCTTCTTTAACCATCCATCAAACAAAGAAATTAAATATGGTCTTTTATTTTATATAGTATCTTGCTTCTGGGCATTATTTGGAAACGATGCTTTACCTGCATTTGCAACATCCTCTGTACTTGTCATTTATAAAGCGAATTATAAAAAAGCATTAAAAATAGGATTTTGGGCATTGTTAATTGGATTCTCTTTAATTGCATTCTTATCTTATTTCTTTGGATTTCATTATTCGGACAATATGTTTAATGACCAAACTGGTGAATTAATTCGTTGGTCTATGGGATTCACTCACCCTAATCATGCTGGTCTATTATTCATTTTTATAATGATGATGTTTATGATTGCATATAAGCAAAATTGGCTTACCATTCTATTTGTGTTTGCTTCTTCCTATATCGTTTATTTGGGATGTAAAAGCAGAACTATATTTATCTTCGCTTTCTTAGTCCTTTTCCTATATTATCCATTCAAACTTTTAATAAAATATAAAGGAATTCAGGCTATAGTCACCTTTGCGTTTCCTATATTCGCTATTGTTTCCATTATTCTTGCTCTTTACATGCCAACAGGAACCTTAAACAATTTATTGAGCGGTCGTCTTTGGTATATGAATTACTACCTAAAGAACATAACACCTACTTTATTAGGGGGTGACAAATATGTTGATAGAATGTATATAGACAATTTGTATTTCCAATATTTGTATAGGGGCAACATTTTAAAATTTGTATTTCAAAATATAATCAATATTATTGGAATACATTATTCCTGTAAACAATTAAGCAAATCGATAAAAACATCTTTCTTATTCGAGTATATGTGTTATCTATGTATAGGAATGACTATCAACCTAACCAACATATACTTCACTCCAATTCATTTCATGATTTGTCTCTGCTTATTTAATGAACTGACAAAGCAAAAAGAAAAGCAAATTGCTAGAGCGTATGCTTTAAGCCAAATTGCTATCAATTAATAATTAATTTTTGCTTTAATAAAGAATCATAGTAAAATATAAAAGAAAAGAGGACTTATTCTTATGCCAATGATAGAAGTTACAACCAGTGAGAGAATCAACAAAGAAATAGCTGATAAAATTAAAAAAGGTTTAGGTGGAAATATAAGCATATTTCCAGGTAAACCTGAAAGTAGAGTAATGGTCTCCATCAAAGATCAAGCTTATATGTATTTCGGTGGAATAGAAGGACCTACTGCACTAATCTCTGTAGCTCTTTACTTAGATCAGCCAGAAGAAACATATACTGAATATTCCAAAGTTGCAGTCAATACAATCATCGATGCTTTACCACAAATTCCGAAAGATAGAATTTATGTAAAGTACCAAACATTAACTCATAAAAACTGGGGCAAAGAATTCTAAAAACTGACAATGGAGACTCAAATCTCCATTGTTTTATTTTTTAGATTTACATAGATAGCTATCGATAGTTCTTTGCAAATTCATATTGAAATTATTATTACTATATGTCCAGCCCAATTTTTCTAATTTAGTCGAATCTAAAGCATATCTTCTATCGTGACCAGGTCTATCAGAGACAAAATTAATTAATGATTCTGGTTTATCAATCATCTCTAATATTTGCTTTATTATTTCTAAATTCGTTTTTTCATTGTGAGTAGAAACATTGTAAATTTGACCAGCTTGACCTTTATCTATAATCAAATCTAAAGCTGATGAATGATCATCTACATATATCCAATCTCTTATATTCAATCCCGTTCCATAAACTGGTATCTTTTCATCGTCTAAAGCTTTGCTAATAACTAGCGGAATTAGTTTTTCTAAATGTTGATTAGGTCCAAAGTTGTTTGAGCATCTAGAAATAGTCACTGGCAATCCATATGTTCGAAAATAAGATAAAGCTATTAAATCAGCTGAAGCTTTGGATGATGAATAAGGAGAAGAAGGTCTTAAAATAGATTCTTCAGTAAATCTATATTTAGAATCTAAAGGAAGGTCTCCATAAACCTCATCGGTCGAAACTTGATGAAATTTAACTTTTCCAAATTTAAGACATGCATCTAACAAAACTGTAGTTCCAATAATATTAGATTTATAAAATATATCTGGATTATTAATAGATCTATCTACATGTGTTTCTGCTGCTAGATTTATAACAATATCAAACCTATATTTGTTAAACAAAGAATTAACTAATTCTTTATTGCATATATTTCCTTTAACAAATACAAAATTAGAATTATTAATAATAGGATCTAAATTATTTAAATTTCCTGCATAAGTTAAATCATCCAAACATACGAGCAAATCGTTTGGGTATTTATTTATCATATATTCCAAGAAGTTAGATCCTATAAATCCAGCTCCACCAGTCACTAATACATTCCTACTCATAATAAGGTTTCCTGATTGATTTATTTTCTTTTTATGTAATTCTTAAACAATATAATTTTGAGCAACAGATTTAATTTTGCGCTAGGATAAAATACAAAAGAAAACAATCCCTTCATTAAAGTTTTCATTACTTCTTTCTTTTCTATTTCAGCATTATTAATATCATTTAATTCTAAATAGAAATGATAATACCTTTTTAATAGATAAGCTTTTTCTTTAGACCAACGAATGAAATCACGTGTATTTTTCTTAATTACGTTATCAACATATTCTATATAAATTCTTTCAGTCATAATCTTTTTCAAATGTGTTGGGGTTCTTTCTATATTGTTGACAAGTGAATTTGTTCTCACCCTATAGAAATAAAGCTCTGAAAAATTCAAAGCTATGCCTTTAACACAATTGATATATTTATCATGGAATAGTCTATCTTCACCGCATGAAATACGTTCATCAAAACTAATGTTATTAGCTTTAACAACTTTAATAGAATAGCATTTGTTCCACAAGTTTCCTTGTCTTATTTTATTCTTATAGATACAGTAGCCATAGCAATTACCTTTTTCTTTATTCAACAGTTTAGTTTTACTAGATATCTGTGTGCTTGGAATTGTATCTCCATCATCAAACACTTTATAGCAAACCTCAGGAACATAATCTTCACCATATTTATCAATTAACAAATACATTATTTCAATATATTTGTCCCCAATAATATCATCACTATCTATAAAGCAAAAGTTATCGGTCTCAATCTCATCCAGTGCTTTTTGCCTCGCAAATTGAATTCCTTGTTTCTCTTCTTTTACAATTCTTAAATCTAAATCATTCTTATATTTGCTTATTACTTCAATAGAATTATCTGTAGAATTATTGTCGACAACTAAAACCTTAAAATCCTTCCTTGTCTGCTTTATAAAAGATTTAAATAAATCATCTAGATAACGTTCGGAATTATATACACATACACATAAGGAAATCATTTTTATAGCTCCTATATTTTATTCTTGAAATAAAAGTATATCGGCATAAACATATGGTGTTTTAAGAAAAAGAAATATATTTTCCTACTTTTAGATTCGCCATCGATCTTAGTTAAAGATAATCCCTTTAAATAAAGATCATCTTTATTTAATTTCTTAAACAATTGCTTACAAGTTTTATATCTTTCTTTTCTAATCATCCTTGATAAATAGAATTTTGATACATCAAATTCCATAGTATCGAAGCAAGAAACATTAATATTATTATATTCAGCATATGAATTTAAAAAATTACGTAGCCTTAATCTTAGATTGATTAAGCTTTCATATGAATTCTCGCTTCTTCTAGAATGAGTCAATTTAACTTGATAATAATTTACCAAAGATTTATCTATTATTTTTATTGATTTTGCTTTGGAGCAAATCAATAAAATAAAACACATGTCTTCATATAAAGAAAAGTTTCTCTTCTCATATTCATCAATTATTTGAAGCGCTATATCTCTTCTAACAACACAAGCCCATCTATAGACATACAAATAGTTAAAAGCTTCAAATGAATTAGCGTCTTTATAAATCTTAGGTAGAAAAGAATGAATTTGATCATCGCCTTTTATTTCTAATCTTTTATGAGTCTCTATCGACAGCAGCTTTCCGCTTTCATCTACAAAATCAAATCCAAATGAAAGGATATCGTTTGATTCTATCTCAGAATCAATCGTTTCAAATGCATTTGATTTCAACGTATCATCTGAATCTAATTGAACTATGTATTCACCTTTTGCTTCTCTAATTCCACTAGAAACAGCAGTTGCTTGACCACCGTTTTCTTTATTTATCAACTTAAATCTATCATCTGATTCAATATACTTTGAAATGATTTCTTTTGATTTATCAGTAGATCCATCGTTTATTATGAGCACTTCATATTCATTAACTTTTTGTTCTTTTATAGAGTCTAGCGCTCTTTCAATAGTCTTCTCACCATTATAACAAGGAATTATTATGCTATATTTTATTCTTTCCATAATATAGTCTCCATTTATTCTATTTATCATTTAACTATAATATTATATATCTTGATTGAAAGGTTCAATTATAATGTCATTATTCAATTATATTAATAAAGCTAAAAACTATATAAAAACATACGGATTAATAAAAGGGATAAAAGAAATTATCAATAGAAAAAATAATAAAGATAAAGCATTAAAAGAATTAAATGAATTTCTTCCTAAAGTTGAAGAAATAGTTAAACCAGTATTATCAAATTATAAAGATCAATCAATCAAAAATTTCACTGATGATCAGAAAAATATTTTTGTCTTTTGGTGGGACGGATTGGATTCAGCACCGCAATTAGTTAAGGATTGCTATAATTCAGTAGAAAAAAATTACGGAAAAGATTTTAAAATTTATAAAGTAGATAAGACCAATTATAAAGAATTATCTGATATGGATGAGTTCTTTATAAATAAATTTAATAATAAAAAAATAACGATTCAAACTTTCTCTGATATATTGAGATTCAAACTAATTAATAAATTAGGTGGCGTATGGATAGATAGCACTGTTTTAATAAATAAACCTTTAAATTTATTATCGGATTTAAAAGATTATGGATTTATCACGGCAATAACAAACAATACTTCAGCTTTTATAAACTACGATGGTGTTACTTGTAGTTGGTCTTCTTTCTTTATAGGTGGGTCTAAAGACAATCCATTATTTTCTTGCTTGTTAGATTGTTATAAATACTATTTATCTAATACAAAGGAAATTCCTACTTATTTCCTAATCGATATTCTTTTAACCCTTTGTAAAAAATATAAAATTGGAGATAACATCTTAAACAAATACACTAAAATCAATGTTAAATTCGATATATTTTATTTATCTGAGCATCTTTCAAGCAAAATGACTAGCAAAGAAAAAGAAAATATGAATAAAATGACAATTCAAAAATTAAATTGGAGAATTGATATCAATAAAATAAAAAAAGATAAGCTTTATTTTGAATGCTTAAAATAAAATCTATTCAAAATCTTCATTGATAATATGATACAAAAGCGAATTTGGATCATTCAATGCAGAAGTGGCGTCAGTTTTATAAGTTAGCTTAGCAAAAACATCATTATCGCAAATATAATTTTTATTAAATTTTTCGTTTCTATAATAGAAATAATCTTCTATATGTTCGTTATTATATGGAAGACTATCTATTATCTTTTTATCTTCATCATCATATTTATATAAAAATTGAAAGAAATAATATACTTGGAAATATTCAAAAAAAGTATTTTTATTTCTCAAATAATCTTCAAAAAACAAAGCGATTTGATTATATATTCTTTTATTAGTTCCACCCAAAAGATAAACTTGACCAAAAGGAAAATCTGGATATAACAAATACTCTGGTTTATTCTTATATAAGATATGAGATTTTATTGAAAAATAAGACCATTTTGAATAATCCAAAGGTATATCTCTAAAAGCAAATACAGTAGAATCAATCCATAAGCAATTATATTTAGCCAAAAGTTTTATTCTTAAATAATCAGAGAAATTTTGAATTGCTAAAAGTCCTTTATCCAACTTATCTTTTATATTTTTGGGAATATCAATATATCTATTAAAATTGTCTTTATCCAACAAAACAACTTCATATTCATAGCCATGTTTTTTTATGCTTTCAACACAAGTTTTAACCAATTCAGGTGCTTTATCAAATCCTTGATACCAAAAGATAAATATATAAGGTTTCTCATTTAAATTATTTTCATTATCTTTTTTTATATTCAATACATAAGAATAATGCTTTTTAAAATAATTTAAATATATTCTTTCTTTTTTATTTAAAGCTTTATTTAATTTAGTTTCGTATTTAGGATTCTTTAAATTCTTTTTATATAAAAAAGAAGTCTTAAACTTAATAGCAGTAAATGCTAAAGGTCTATCCAATGTCTTCTTAATTTTTTTTAGAATTTGTTTGAAACTCATTTCTATTTCACCTTCGCTGATAAATATAATTTAAGCCAATTAAACCTATTTTTTACTTTGTTTATAAAACTTGTTTTTTTCTTTGCTGAAACATTTCCAGTCCATCTTCTATATTTAATTAATTTTTTATTTAAAAAACAAATCTCATTATTTCTTTTGGCGATAAATCCTATTCTTCTATCCCAAGGCTCTTTTTGATTAAATAAAAATTTACTTCTTATTCTTATATAGAAATCTTTTTTAAAAGCAAAAAATGTTCCAAAATATGTTGTATGAATCAATTGGTGGATCAATGAATCTTTTTGTCTAAAAGATTTAAAAAAATCATTCGATACTATCTTACCCGTCTCATCAATCACTTCGCCATTACTATAAATTACAGATATTTTATTATTTTCTTCCAATTCTTTTGTAATTGTTTCTACGCGTCCGTCCAATGATATATCATCCGAATCACAAATTATAAAAATATCATTTTTTGCATTATCAAATAAAAAAGTCATGTTCTTATCAACACCCAAGTTTTCACTTTGATGAAATACTTTTATGTTTTTATATTTTTCACTCAAAGCATCTATGAATTCAGATGTTCCATCTGTCGAACAATCATCAGAGATTAGCAATTCATCTTCTTCGCTTAGCTGCTTTTCTATAGATTCCACAGCCTTTTCAATATATTCTTTTCTGTTATAGCAAGCCATCAAAGCTGAAACTGTCATATACAAAAACCTCTATCCTTTTATTTTCCTTTTAATAAAATTAAATATCTTCTTAAACCAGTTTTGTTTCTCCATAAAGAAATACTTTTGATTCTTCACTTTAAGTTTATTCTTATTTACATAGACATCCATCAATAATTCAGATACAAATCCAAATACTCTTCTTTCTTGACCTTCATATTTTGATAAATCTATTTCTTTTTCAAGTTTAAAAAGAATATCGAACATCCAATCACAATAAGATTTAGCAATTTCTTTTTTAGCTATAAACATATTGAAATAATGACCTGAAGTCTTCTTCATATGTTTATCAAAGAAAGGTAAATATTCCGGATAATCTTTTTCTATTATTTCTCTAGTTTTATCTAAGGCTTCTTTATTATGTGCATGAATATAATGAGAATAATTGGATTCTATATAATAATGTCTCTTCTTAGGAAGGATAATGTCATACTTAGACAATAAACTTTCAATAGTCTCAGCTTTGATAATATTATTAAAATTCTTCTTATGCTTAAGAGAAGAATCCGCAAAATATCTTCTGTAATGAACTAAACCTATAACATCATAATCAAAATTATAAATTCCTTCATAAAGAGCAGTTAATTCACAAAAAGAATCATTCTTTATTGATATATTCTTTCCTTGATTATCTAAATGTTCTACAAAATGTTCAGTGTTCTTCTCTGCGTTTACTTGAACAGGAATATAAATAGGATCTTTAGGGAATTCAACGTTTTTATGAGTAGCAACAATCAATTTAATATTCATATGTCTTTATTTTTTCTCCTTTTTCTTCATTATCTTTGCTTTTACAGATATAAATTTAGATTTGATTTTAGCTAAATATTTATTAGCTAAAGGATAAGCGAACTCATCCTTAAACAGGTACAAAAACAATGAATATACTATAACACTAACTACAATCATAAGGACCATGGCTTTATTTGCAGATATGAATTTAGTTAATACTTTATTTCCAAGCAAATAAACAACAGCCATAATCAAAGATGCATCCAATGGTTTTATCATTGTTTTCATTACTTTCTTAAAGTCGATATAAAGATGTGAGTAATAAGTAAAAACTATAGCGACAAAAGCTTCAGTAAATAACACAGCATATGCAATTCCATCATTTCCAATGAACTTTACTAATAAATAAACAACAATAATATTTAATATTCCAGCACATAAATAAATTGCATTGGATAATTTCATCTTTCCTTTTGGAACAATATAACTGTAGTTGATAATAGAACTAAAGGCAATGAAAGGAAGCGATAAAGCTAATATATCCATCATCAATACAGCATTAGATCCATCAGAGCCAAAATATAATGGCATAAACACGTCAGCTACACATATTATTCCTAACACACAAGGCAAAGTGATGTCCATGATCACATTGAAAGTTTTATAAATTAAATTCTTTGCCTCCTCATCTTTCCCTTGTGAAATCAAAAAGGACATTCTAGAAAAAATAACAGGAATAATAGCGTAATTAATAGATGTTACTACATCCTTAATTTTAGAAGCTGAGCTAAAATATCCTACTACACTATCGCCTTTCATCAATCCCAAAATAGTTGAATCCATAGTCGTATAAAGGCTAATAGCTAAAGCAGATATAAAGAATAATGTGGCATTCTTTACATCCATACCCATCATCTTAATATTAAAAGTTGGTTTCTTAATATATTTGCGTAAAGGAAGGAACATTATCAAGCTCGATAATACTGCACATCCACACATTATTCCAACATAAGTCAAATAATCATCAGGTGATTTTACCAAGCAAAAAATAAGAATTAAATTTATTACTTTTATTATTGCTGATCTTATTGCAATAGCTTTGAAATTTTCAATTCCTTGATAAAAGAAACTGACGTCGAGCATTGTCGACAATATATTCAATGCGAATATAACATACGCAATATCATTAGATGAATCGCCAAATACATGGCAGAAAACCATAATGAAATAAACTATAAGACATCCAACACCGAGGAATTGCTTAGAGAAGAAAACACTCCAAAATCTTCTATTCAATTCATCTGGATTTTTAGTTGCGGTAGAGATTCTTTTCGTACCATAATCCGCAAATCCAAATGCTGCTACTAAAGTGAAATAATTGACATATGCATTTTGATATGTGAACGATCCAACCCCACTAAATGTCAAGACTCTATATACATATGGAGAAAGAATTAAAGGTATTAAATAAGTTAATAATTTAATTGTAATATTAAAAATAGAGCTTTTTTTAAGACTATCTCTTTTTATCTCTTTTTGTTGTTCTACTTTATTTTCCATTAAAAAACCTTATCTAATATATCCAACTTTTCTATTATAGATTACTTTAATCTTATTTTATAGCCATAGGAACCATTTACCAAAGCATAACAAAAATAAAGCTTTTTTATTAATGCTTAATTAAATATGTCTCAAAATCCACATTAGTTTTATCTTATGTGGATGAAAGCTAAAAAATAAAGTTAAATTATCTACCAAAGCCAAATAATAAGCTTAATAACATCATCAACAATTCAAATAAATTAAAATGTGTTTGTTGCATAATAATTCCTCTTTTCTCTATATCAGTTTAATTTTAGCACTGTTTTGATATATTCGACAATAAAATCTTCAGATGCAATGACACGATGTGGTCTTACATAGACAATTCCAACCATTTTATATGTCCATCCATTTTTGTTTCTTAACCAACTATCTTTAACCTTTGATTCTAATAATCTATAATTTTAGATTGCACAAAGGAGGTCATTCATTTATGGCCAATAATAAAAAGTATTTCTATATTACAACACCTATTTACTATGCTTCTGGCACATTGCATATAGGTCATGCTTATTCAAACTGCATTGCTGATAGTATTGCCAGATATGAAAGAATGACGGGTAAAGAAGTTAGATTCTTAACTGGATCAGATGAACACGGACAAAAAATTGAGGAGAAAGCAAAAGCTTTAAACGAAACTCCTCAGCAATTTGTCGATGATACCGTCAAAGGCTTCAAAGAGACATGGAAACTATTAGATATAACTTACGATGATTTCATCCGTACAACTGATGAAAGACATGTAAAAGTTGTTAAAAAAGTCTTCACCCGACTATTAAATCAAGGCGATATATATCTAGGTCAATACAGTGGATGGTACTGTACACCCTGTGAATCTTTCTATACTCAAACTCAATTGATTCAGCCTGGAAATCTTTGTCCTTCTTGTAAGAGACCTTGTCATCAGGAAACTGAGGAAGCTTACTTCCTCAACTGTAAGAAGTATACAAATCAACTTCTTCAATTCTATAAAGATCATCCTGAATTTTCCACTGAAAATAGAATCAATGAGATGATCAATACATTCATCAAACCTGGATTGGATGATTTATGCATTACTAGAACATCATTTAATTGGGGAATCCCTACAAATGAGAATCCCAAACATGTCATCTATGTTTGGATTGATGCTTTGTTGAACTATGTGTCTGCTTTAGGTTATTTATCTGAAGATGATACTTTATTCAATGAATATTGGGGACCTGACAGTGAGATTGTTCAACTTCTCGGAGCAGATATAACTCGTTTCCATTTAATCTACTGGCCTATTTTGTTATTTGCTTTGAAATTGCGTTGCCCTGATAGAATGCTCGCACACGGATTGCTCTTAACACATGGTGGTATAAAACTTTCTAAATCATTCCACAACGCTGTAGAGCCTAAAGTATTGGTAGATATATATGGATTAGATGCATTCCGTTGGTACATGGTAAGAGGAGTTAAATTTGGTGAGCAAGGTCAATTCACCCCAACCTTATTTGTTAATTTAACAAACACCGATTTAGCAAATGGATATGGAAATTTAGTCAACAGAACAATCAATATGATTAAGAAATATGATGATTGTGTTGTTCCCTCTTATGCTGATCCTATTTTAGATTTCACAAAGAAGCTTTATTCTGATGTAGCTGTATATATAAAACAATACAACGATGCATGGGATAATTTCGATGTCACTGCAGCATCAGGTGCTGCAATGTCCATAGTCAACGCAGCTAATAAATATGTCGATGATGCAGCTCCTTGGAATTTATCCAAAGAAGGAAAGACGGCCGAAATCGACGAAGTCATGCACGCTTTGACTTATTGTATTCGTGTAGCTTCTATCACATTGAAGCCCTTCTTAGTGACTAAAGCTGATATGGCCTTAGATGAATTAAACGTTCCTGAAGATCAACGTCAATTAAATACAATCAACGATTACAAGACTTTTGGAAATATTAAGACAAATGATCCCATTCCTCTCTTCCCTAGATTGAAGAAAGATGAAGAAATCAAATGGTTGGAAGATTTGTTTGCTATAAAAGAAAAATAATCTATTTAGTTTTTAAATGATTGAAGACAAGAGTGATAATTTCACTCTTGTTTTTATTTATGAATACCTATACATAAATAAGATATAAACAAAATTGGCTTTGTATATAATTGGGTATATGAGAACTAGAATAGACTTAAATAAAGAATGGATATTCATTGCTGATAATAAGCAAATCGATGTAAATATTCCTCATACATGGAATGCTCAAGGATCTAGTTTAGTTAAATACAAAGGATCTGCCACTTACATAAAGAAATTTAATAAACCCATAGAACTCAAAGACAAATGTATTTATCTAATTTTTGATGGCGTTAACTCTGTATGTGATGTGATATTAAATGGGATGCAAATAGGATATCACGAAGGTGGATATTCTAGGTTTATAATCGATATTACAAATCAGATACAGGAATCGAACACTTTAATAGTTAAGGTATCAAATAAAACAACGGATTATATTTATCCAACAACCGCCGATTTCACTTTCTATGGAGGAATTTATAGAAACGTATATTTAGAAATATGTGATAAACATCATTTAAAATTTAATTCATACTCTTCCTCTCCTTTAAAATGCACAACTTCTTATGCAAATAACATCGGTCACTTAAATGTTTGCTATACACCAGCATTCAAAGATGATGAAGTAAAGATTCAAATTGTCAATAAAGATGGACTAACAATTAAAGAAGGATATAACAAAGATTTTGAAATTAACAATCCTATATTATGGAATGGAATTGAAAATCCATATCTATATAAAGTCAAAGCTTCTTTGTATCACGGTAACACATTATGTGATGAGGTGATTGAAAATATCGGATTTCGGTCTTTTAAAGTAGATCCTATCAATGGATTCTTTCTAAACGACAAGCCTTATCCTCTGCGTGGAGTATCAAAACATCAGGATAGAAAAGATAAAGGAAACGCCATTTCATATGATGATATGGAAGAAGACTTAGAATTAATAAAAGAAATAGGGGCTAATTGTATTAGATTAGCACATTACCAACACGATCAACATATTTATGATTTATGCGATAAATATGGAATTATTATTTGGACTGAGATTCCATACATTTCAAAGCACTCAAACAATGGATTTAATAATATCAAACAACAACTTCAAGAATTAATTCTTCAAAATTATAATCACCCTTCAATTTTCTTTTGGGGTCTTTCT
Source organism: Clostridium sp. CAG:568 (assembly GCA_000434395.1). Taxonomy (GTDB): domain Bacteria; phylum Bacillota_I; class Bacilli_A; order RFN20; family CAG-288; genus CAG-568. The sequence goes on from FR878764.1 coordinate 14,907, forward strand.
AATGAGATTACAATGTTCAAAAAAGAATTTAACAAGAACACTATAGAAGAACATAAAGAGCTAAATAAAATAGCTCATTATTTAGACCCAAATAGAATGACCACCATAGCTTGTTATTCGGCTATGCTAATAAACAACAAAATTGCTCATATAACTGATTTAGCCAGTTACAACCTTTATTGTGGATGGTACATTCCTTTTACACATCTAACTTCATTTATCTTAGACTTATGGCATTTGTTTTATCCTAAAAGTCCAATAGGCTTAAGTGAATACGGAGCTGAGGGAATGATAAACCTTCATTCATCTCACCCAAAAAGATTTGATGACACTGAAGAATATCAATGTATTTATCACGAAAAAATGCTTAAGGATATAACTAAAAGGAAATACATCTGGTCTACATTTGTTTGGAATATGTTTGATTTTGCTAGTGAAGGAAGAAATACAGGTGGAGAAGAAGGAATCAATCACAAAGGATTAATAACATTCGATAGAAAGATAAAGAAAGACTCTTTTTATCTTTATAAAGCATATTGGAGCAAAGAACCATTTATACATATTTGTTCAAAAAGATATATAAATAGAAAAGAAAGAAAGACCTTGATTAAAATCTATTCCAACTTAAATAAGTTGATGATTTATAAGAATGATAAATATATAAAAACAATAAAAGGAAACAAAGTTTTCAAATTTAAATTGAAGTTAGATACAATCAATAACATCACAGTCAAAAGCGGTAGTATAGAAGACTCTATAACGATCAACAAAGTAAACAAGAAAGACAAATCTTATATCTTAAAAAAGAAATCGAACAATAAAAGTTGGCAAAAATAAATCGTCACATTGATATCGATTAATACTTTTTAAATATTTGCTTTGTTATAAAAAAGTTTATAAAAAAGTTTTTTAATAGCATCGATAAATGAGGCTTAAAAATATTTGTTGGAAGAGAAAATTTACAAATCCAAATTTATTTGACTTCTTGTATCAACTTATAGACTTCATTTTTCTTTATATCTGTTTGTTTAGATATTAATTTAGCGGCTAAAGAAGGACTTATTCCATTTTCTTTATATAAAGACCACAAAGATAAGATTCTTTCTCTGTTCTCATCTTTATCTTCTTTATATCCTTCTACAACAATAATGCATTCACCTCTAATAGATTTAGGATCTATTTGATCAACTTCATCAAGTGTTCCTCTGATGGCTTCTTCATGTTCTTTAGTCAATTCTCTCAAGACTGCAAAGTGTCTGTTTCCTAAAACTTTATTCATCTCTTTTAAAGTATCTATCAATCTAACTGGAGATTCATAAATGATGAGTGTCGGCTTATCATGTTTTATTGCCTTTAATTGTCCATCCATAGTCTCTTTCTTAGGCGATAAGAACCCATAGAAAGTAAAATCAGCCGTATCTAATCCAGACATGACCAAAGCAACAATAGAAGCTGTAGCGCCAGGCAAAGATGTGACTGTAATCCCAGCGTCCATACATTCCTTAGCAAATACAGAACCAGGATCTGAGACACCAGGTGCACCGGCATCAGAGCAAAAAGCAACTTTTAATCCTTGCTCCAAAATATCTTGAATAATAGTTTTGGATTTCTTTGCTTCGACTTGAGAATATAAGCTTTCGAGTCTCTTGGGCTTTATTCCTAATCTAGATAAAAGAGCTCCTGTTGTTCTAGTATCTTCACAGCAGATTAAATCAGCTTCTTTAAAAACTTCGATTGCTCTCAATGTTATATCTTTATCATTTCCAATAGGAACTGGAACCATATAAACTATTGCGCCTATATGGTCTTCATAAGATTTAATTCTTTGCATCTTTTTTATCCTTCTCTATCGAATCTTCACTAGGTAATGTCAATTTTGTAGGATCAAATCTTCTCTCTTCATTATGATTATTTGATTTATAAGATGAATTATCTTTTTTAACTTCATCATCATTATGACTTGCAAATCCAAAAGGGTTAGCTGCAGCTTGTTCTTTATTGCTTTGTGGACGTGGCTTAAAACCGAAAGGCCCCGGCTTAGAGAATCCTCTTCCACCTTTACTATTGTGTTGTTGACTGTTATTATGACCATTCTTATTATTAAAATGATTATTGTTCTTGTTTCCGTTTTTATTCATGTCGTTAATTTCCTCCATATTTTCTATAACATCTTTCTCATCTTCTTCAGTTTCTTCCTTTGTATCTAATTTTTCCACATTAAAATCAGGTGGATCATCTTCATCATAATCATCACAATCCTCTAAAGAATTTTTATACTTCAATTCTTCTTTTTGATTGATTTGTGGTGCAAAAGTCAAGCCTTCAGGCTTGTTCTTCTTTATTGTATCAACAATATTTGCTTGAGTCTTTTCCTCTTCTTCATCATCTAGTTCTTCACCTTTAGAGATCTTATCCCATTGAGCTCTAGAATAAGTTCTATAAGTATCGCCGTCAGTTACAGTGATAGTATCAGCGATGATATTTACAGATTTTACAGTCCATGTAACATCTTCAATTTCAGCTGTATCACCAGAGTTAGGATATAGTGGTCTAAATTCTTTGTAATAGTCATTTTCGTATCCGAGACAACACATCAAGCTTCCGCATTGACCAGATAATTTTTGAACGTTAAAGTTGGGCTTCTCTATTTGATTTTTTATCATTGAAATAGGCGTTCCATTGAAATGACTTAAAAATGTTTTGCAGCATAAAGGCAATCCACAAACACCTATTCCGCCTATTAATTTTGCTCTATCCTTATTACCTATTTGTCTCATTATAGGATGGATATGAAATTGATTTTTAAATAATAGTAGGAAATTTCTATAATCTACTTTATCAGGTGAAGTATAAATGACCATCGCTTTTTTGCAATCTAAAGAGACTCTAACTTCTACAACTCTCATTCCCATATTCGTCTCATCACTTTGCTTTTGCGAAAACTCTGCCATTTGTCTTTCTAATGCGTGATTTGCATTAAAAGCCTTCATGTCTTCAGGTGTTGCCCTTCTTAAAATAGGAGGAAAAGCTGTCAAAAAATCAGGATTGTTTTTCTCTTCTTCACTAGCTTTTATAACGCCTTTAATTCTAACTAATTCCAATCCGATATCAGATGAATCCGTAACGACAAAAGAATAAGAAGGTGTATCTTCAAAACAAGATATAAAAGAATCGGGTTTATAACCCCAACAAGCCTTACAAATAAACCTATCTTTTTTTTCACCAACTTCGTTTTCTATTTGTGTTGATTTATCGTCCATAAACTCACCTCGATCTAAGTATTATTCTTTTACATTCAAAAGTATCAATCCGAGTCTCGCTAATATTCCCGTGAAAGACATATTAGCATTGCTCTCCTTAACACTTTCATCTAACAACATACTAGCTTTACTAGCTTTCTCTATATCACAACTATGTTTAACTATGCTGTCTTTATAGACAGAGAATTGCCCATCCTGAACCATTATATCCTTAAAATAACGAGACAATCCCCCGTAAAACCAATTATAACATGTAGAGCCTTTTAATCTATCAGCAGCATCGTTCATCAAACTAAAAACGGCTTCTTTATTAGATTTATCATATGCTTTTATGAATTTATCTAACGCCAACACTGTAGCTAAGAAATCTTTATCTTGACCGATTGATTCCAATCTATTTAAATCTCCAGACATATCACTTAAGAAATATGAATTTTCGTGATTAAATCCATCCGTTATCAGTTTGTTATATAAATAATCTCTAGGAATAGCTTCTAATCTTATTTCTTCACATCTGGATCTGATAGTCGGCAACACTCTTTCAATGTTCGATGTAGTAAGTATAGCCGTGAGACCTGGGGCGGGCTCCTCCAAGAATTTCAGCATGGCATTAGCCACTTTTTGAAGAATGTTATCGGCTTGTAAAATGACATAGGACATACGTTGGGAAGATACTTTTTTATTCTCGACTGAGCTCATAGAATATTTATCTCTCAAAGTTATTATGTCATCTTTCTTGATGAGACCAATTCTTCCATCAATCAAATAAAAATCAGGTCTAACTCCTGCCATAAATCTTTTACAAGAGTCACATTTTCCACACGCTAAACCACCGCTCTCACAATTTAATGTTTGAGCGATAAATAAACTTGCTTCTTCAAAAGGACATCTAGGAGAGCCAAACAAAAGATACGCTTGCGATATTCTTTTGTTCTCCATGGCATTTTGAAGAATAGTCGCTAATCTAGGTTCAAGCTTTATGAATTCATCTCTATCCATTTAGCTTCGATAACTCCCGCTATTTGCATAGCTTCATCTTCAAATTGCTGGTAACCATCAATAACCTTAATTCTTTCAGGGAATCTAGATTTCAATTCTGAATATGCTTCAGCTACCATGTCATAGAATTTTAATTTTTGCACATCCAATCTATTCTCTTCATGCTTATCATCTGAATGCATTCTCTTCTGTGCATCGACTGTTTTTATATCGATCAAAAACGTAATATCTGGCCAAAGTCCATCCATAGCAAAGTTATTGATGGCCATAACTCCATCAAATCCTAGATTTCTAGCATATCCTTGATAGACCAAACTTGAATCAACATATCTATCGGATAACAAAATGCATTTTTCTTTGAGTAAAGGTTCTAGTTTGGAATGAACCAATTGAGCTCTTGCAGCTGCGAATAACAAAGCTTCACATCTATCATCCATATCTGTGTTTTTATTGTCCATAATGATGTTTCTTATGGATTCAGATATAGGTACGCCACCCGGTTCTCTAACCGAATATACATTGTATCCTCTAGCAGTCAAAATCTCATTAACTCTTTTCATTATGGATGATTTTCCACATCCATCTATGCCTTCAAAAGAAATGAATAATCCATTCTTTTCTTCTTTCTTCATCACTCGTTCTCCTTTCCTACTAAAACTCTGCCTTTTATAGCTTCACTCATAGTTAAAGGATCAGCATATTCAATAATTGCCCCAGATGGCAATCCTTGAGCAGGTTTTGTGACTTTGCAAGATGAATTCTTCAATAAATTAGCTATATAAAGAGCTGTTGTTTCACCTTCCAAATCTTTATTGGTCACAGCTATTACTTCTTGAATTCCTTCTTCTTTCACCTTCTTCATCAAAGCATCCAAACCTATAGAACTCGGAGTTCTATGGTTAGCTGGAGACAAACTTCCTCTCAATACAAAATACAATCCGTGATAAGCATCAGTCGATTCAATCGAATAAACATCTTTACTGTCTGTGACTACCAAAACAGTCTTTCTATCCCTTGTCATATCATCACAAATAGGGCATTCTTCATCATCGATTAAAAGCCCACATTTAAGACATCTATGGACCTTTTGAATCGCTTGATTCAACACTTCTTCAAATGCAATCAAATCACTTTTGGGCAAGCTCAAAGCAGCATATGCCATTCGATATGCTGATTTGCTTCCTACGGAAGGAAGCTTCTTAAAAAATTCCGCTATATCTTTTACCGATTTAGAAGTTTCCATCGTTGGGATTAAAGCCACCAAATCCATTAGGCAAATCGATGTCGTCGTCATCTTCTTCATCATCGTCATCTTTTTTCTTTTCCATGAAAGTTTTGACCATGATGGCTTGTGTCTCTTCTGAGAACATTTTTTCTAGTTCTTTTCTTTCGGCAGCGATTGCGTCACAGCAATTGTTAAAAGCCATAGTCAAAGCTTCACCTACTTGTTCAGCAGAGTATAAAGCCAAATATTTAGGTGAAATAATAACTGAACTAACCTTATAACTTCCTAACATCTTAATCTTCACTCTACCATCTGCTACTATAGAATTGAATTCCTTGTTTTCTAAGTTTTTTATACGCTCACTAAATCTTGCTTGCACATCTCTAGCTTTAGATGCGACTTCACTAATTTTCTTCATATCATTTTTTTGTTGCTCTTGTGCCATGTTAATTTTCTCCTTTTAATTCTTTCAAAAACAAATCAGCGTTAGTTTCTTCATCATCCTTCTTTTCTTGACTATCTAATTGTATAGGAGTTTCATCAGGAAGTGTGTTGTTTTTTAATCTTTCTTTGAATACTTCTACCAGTTTATTAAACCGAGAAGTTGATAAACCTATAACTAATGGTGATTTTGAGAAGTTAAATTCAAGCAATTGTTTGAATTTATCCATATTATCTGGATTAGAAATCACCGCCAAGTCTTTATCATAGTCGGAAGTCACTACTAACATAGAATCAGTCGCTATAGCTGGCTTAGATTTCATCAAAGCTAGTAAACAGTCTTGCAAGCTCGGATTTTCTAAATCCATAATATCCCATTTCTTCAAATAATCTTTTCTCAAATTCTTATCACCGTGTTTCATTATTGATAGGATTTGATCATCTGAATAAGATTCACTTGTTTCAACCGGTTTTATCTCTTCTTTTTCCACTTCTTTCTTCTCTTCTTTTATAACCTTAGGCTCTGGCTTTGGTTCTTCTTCCAATGGCTTAAATGAAGATAATAAATCAGTTTGGGATTGTATCGGTTCCTCTACTTTATCTTCTACTTTAGTCTGTAGTTGTGTTACCTGTTTTTTCTCTTCTACAGCTATTCTTTTTATAGGCTTAGAGACTGGCTTTACCTCAACTTGTTCTTCCACTCCAGAACATAATTTAATCAAGGCTAATTCAAAGACATCCATCAAATCTTGAGCAAATCTATAATCTCTTTCTGCTTGGATTAAATTTTGTATATCTCTTTGTGCTTCTTGCTTAGATATATCAGAAAGTGAATCGGCTTGCTTAAGACTCAATTCTTTTAACAATTTTTCATCACCACCAAAGCTTCTAATGATAATGTCTTTGTAGATTCCTTCGAGTTCTCTTGTAACCCTGACGATATCCATTCCTTTATCATAGAAATTTCTAGCTTTGATCAATAATTCTTGAAGATTTCCTTCATGGGCCAATTGGATGAGCTCTATCTTGTTATCGATATCCAACAATCCAAACAAGGTTTCTATTGTCTCTTCATCAATTTTTGTTCCACCAAAAGATACAGCTTGGTCCAATATTGAGAGAGCATCTCTAACACCACCCAAAGCCAGCTCGACAATCTTATTTATAGCGCCTTTGGTATATCCAATACCTTCATTCTTCAAAATGTATTCAATTCTTCCATATAAGTCTTTATCTTCCACTTTAGAGAAATCAAATCTTTGAACTCTCGACAATATAGTTGGAAGAATAGATTGGGGCTCCGTTGTACACAAAATGAATATGACATAACTTGGTGGTTCTTCCAAAGTCTTCAACAAGGCGTTGAATGCGGGCTCTGTCATGTTGTGACACTCATCGATGATATAAACCTTATATCTTCCCATCAAAGGCTGGTAATTGACTTGAGTGACCAAGTCTCTGACATTGTCGACTCCAGAATTAGATGCGGCATCAATTTCTATGACGTCAGGATGACTTCCTGTTGCGATGGATTTGCAAGAATCGCATTTCAAACACTGATGGCCTAATCCTTCTTTGCAGTTTAAAGCTTTGGCAAACAATCTTGCCATAGAAGTCTTTCCTGTTCCTCTCGGTCCACAGAAAAGGTAGCCGTGACCTATCTTGTCCTCTCTCAAGGAGTTTTCTAAAGTCTTTACTATTGCTTTTTGACCTACTACTTGTTCGAAGCTTTGAGGTCTATATTTGTTGTATAGTGCTTGATATGCCATTTCAATTCCACCTAATTTTATTATAGTTTATTACCTCTCTTCTTTTTGTCTCTAAAAAGAAGATGAGACAAAACCGATAGAGACATTCATAAAAAGCCATCACTCATATCAGGTGATGGCAATATCAACTAATTTAACCCTTATACGCTTGCACGGATTGGAGTGATGATTTGAAGATTAGAATCATCGCCATTTTGAACCATAAACAAACGTCCTTCACCAGCAAATGCCAATGTAACTTCCTTAGAATTCAAAGCGTGTACAGCATCTGTGACAAACTTAATATTGAATCCGATTTGGAATATATCGCCGTTAAACGATGCATTCTTCAAATGTTCTTTAGCTGCTCCATAAGATTGGGATGAGGCTGCAATTTCAACTCCCTCAGCGCTGCAGGTCAACTTTGCTAGAGGAGTTGCGTCTCCCATAGTGACCAAGGTGACACGATCCAAAGCAGAAATGAATTCGTTAGAATCGACAGTTAATGAGAAAGGAGTAACGGCAGGTTTAATCTTCTCAGGCGAAGGGAATTCACCATTGTAAAGTCTTGATTGATAGATTGTATCTCCTACAGAGAACAAAGCTTTTCCATCTCCTAACTCCAATTTGACTTCCTTCAAGTTTTCTGTCTTTGCAATCATAGACAATACTTTGACAGGAACTGTGAAACTCATTTCAGGAGCATCAGGTACTTCGATAGTCTTTTGAGCCAATCTACAAGCATCTGTTGCTAAGAAAGCTATTCTTCCATCACCCGATTTAATATTTATTCCTAAGAAACACTGTCTTGCTCCTTTGACAGCCACTGCAAATGAAGTGCATTGATACATGCTGATAAATTGCTCACCGGTGATTGTGACCGATGAGGAAGAAGAAGGATCAGACTCCATTTCAATATCAGGATATTCTTTAGCATCAATAGAATTGATGTTGTAGAAGGTGTTCTCATCAGATACTGATAAGTTAGTGTCATCAGTTAAATTCAAAGTAATGACATTTCCAACCATCTTAGTAACCATTTCGACCAAAATTTTGGCTGGAACTTGAATACGGCCAGGTTCAGCTGAAATGATTACATTTTCGCCTTTCTCATCTTTTCCAGACAATTTTGTCTTTAAAGTGATATTTCCATCACTAGCTAATATTTCCAAAGAATCTTCAGTGACTGTCAATAAGAAATTCATAAATGCAGGTTCACTTGATTTTGCAGGAATTGCATCTGCAGCTCTTTGGAAGATTTTCTTTAATGCGTCGGCTTTTGCTGTTAATTTCATTTTGATTTATATCTCCTAATACGTCTTTAAGTCTTAACGACAATAATAAGGACTGTGGATAAGTGGATAAGTCCAATAGAATTATAGATAATTTGGACTAAAATAGGGCTTTTTTCGTTTGATTTTAACGGGTTTTCTATAAAATTCCCGCTTACATCCTATCCACATGGCTTTTCGAAATATCCACAATTCAAGCATTGTTAACCACATTCTTAGTAGTTACTCTCTTAGATATCTCACTGAGAGAGGCTTGCAAAGACCTGTCAGTCTTTGTTTGACCACTGATTTTCTTGACCGCAGTCATGACAGTGGAGTGGTCTCTGCCGAATTCTTTACCGATGTCTTTGAAGGACATATCTAGTAAAGAACGGCACAAATACATGGATATTTGTCTAGCCATTGCGATTTGCAAGGTTCTAACTTTGGATTTGACTTGATTTTCAGTGACATTGTAGTAGTTACATACGGCATTGATGATTTTTCCAGGACTGACAGGATCTTTTTCACCGCCACCTCTACCTTTTCTGTCACCGAACGCTTCTCTACAAAAATTCAAATCTATTTTTCCTGTGTTTTGATGTGTTGTAGATAGGAAGAGAATCTTTTTCAAGTCACCTTCCATGGAGCGGATGTTGGCAGGGTTATGATCTACCAAATATTGAAGGCTTGAATCATCGAACATCTTTAAATCCAATCCTAAGGATACTATTTTTAGCTTTAATATATCCATCATAGTATCTGGTTGAGGTTTTTTGATCATGATGGATAAACCACCGGAGAATCTACTGACTAATCTATCTTCTAGACCATCTAGTTCGGCGGGGCTTCTATCTGAGGTTATGACTATTTGCTTCTTTTCAGATATCATCGAATTGAATATGTTGAAGAAGAAAGCTGAAGTTGCATTTTTGCCTTTTAAGAACTGTATATCATCTATTAATAATATATCTATGGATTTGAAGTACTGCTTGAACGAATCGGCATCGGAGTTTCCTGTGGCGTACTTTACAAATTCATCGATGAATTGATCGGTGTTTGTATAGAGAACTTTTCTTCCTGGGTATCTTTCTTGATAAGCATTTCCAATAGCGTTTAATAGATGAGTTTTTCCATATCCTGTCGCTGAATATATAAATATAGGATTCATAGCGCTAGGGCTAGATACGGCTAACAAAGCAGCTCTAAATGCATCCAAATTAGATTTTCCTTTGACATAGTTGTCGAAGTTATATTCTTTGCTGATTTTAGTTCCAACAAAGAAAGGTGAAGTTTGATTACTGACTATTTGAGAATCAAATTTAGCTTTTTTGTTGTATGAATTTTCATCGATAAAACGCAAAGAATATTCAGTTTGAGTAACTTTCTTCAAAGCATCTATAGTGATGCTTGTAAAGTTAGAACTTGTAGAAAGAACTCTGGCAGCAACTTTACTGCTAGCTGTAATAGTAGCGACAGTCTCGGTTAAGGCAATCAGTTTTGTTTCATCAAAATAAGCCTCATAGACTTGGGTATCGTTTAAAGCTTTCTCTATATATAGTAAAGCTTCGTGCCATATTTTAATCAACTCTTCTTTAGGTGTATCTATTCCCATATAGGCATAATCTCCAAATTTAAGCGATGTAAGGATACCACCTAAAAGGTTAGTTTTCCACATCAACAGCATACCTAAAAGTAGTTCAAATTGAGTTATCCACACACCATATCAAAAACATTAGTAAAATAGGATACTTTAGTTATCCACATACCATTGATGTGTGGATAAGTTGTGGATAAGTAGTATACACACCTTATCAAGGTGGACAAGTTTATAGCCATCCACACACTGATAATTATCCACTATGGTTGTTCTATTAAAAAGTTCCGATGAATACTGCATTTTCATAAAAGTTATCCACATAAATTTTATAGTTATCCACACCCATGTGGACAACTATTTTTATGTGTTTTTCCCCACATAATGGGTTGTGGATTATAATTTCAAAATGTGGAAATCCACTTATCGATATGTTGATATAAAAAGTGATGAATCACCTTTTAACTTTATCTTTGTTAGCTACTCTGTGTCTTTTATCCTTGAAACTTTTATCTCCAACGTTCTTATAACACTTGTACCAGTATCTAATAGTTTCTGGGCAAACTATGTTGTACTCGATAGATAGTCTTTCAAAACTCTTGTACGGGTTCTTTACTTTTGCCATAACTACTTCGTATCTGATTTGATAATTGTATTTTTGATAACGCATTTATGTCTCCCCCAATACATATGTGCTTCTAATTTATTAAAAAGAGCAAACTTTGTTTTATAATGTGTAAGTACTTCAAAGCATAGTTGTTTTGAGTTTTATTTTGATGACAAGGAGAACGATAATGACAGACGCACAAGATTACATGTTCCAAAGACTTGATATGATGGAAAAGAGGCAAAAAGAAATCAATGATCTTTTGGCTGAAGGAAACTTATCTTCACAAAAGATTGTCGATTTATCCAAGGAATTATCCACTTATGATGAACCTGTTAGCTTATATGTTGAATATAAGAAAATGGTCTCAGACAAAGAAGCTGCTGAAGCTTTGAGCAAGGATCAAGATCCTGATATGAAGATGATGGGTGAGAGTGAAGTGGAAAGACTTACTCCTCTTATCGATGAAAAATTAGAGCAACTTCAAAAAGCTCTTCTTCCTAAAGATGCAGATGATGACCATAACGTCGTCATGGAAATCAAAGGAGCAGTCGGAGGAGAAGAAGCATGTTTGTTTGCAGCTGATCTTTTCCGTATGTATTCCAAATACGCTGAGAGTCAGGGATGGAAGGTTCAAATCATGGATGAATCTTTAACACCTTTAGGTGGATATTCCAATGTAACCTTAGTGGTCAAAGGAAAAGGTGCTTGGTCAAAACTTAAATTTGAGTCAGGAATTCATCGTGTTCAACGTGTTCCTGTCACTGAAGCCTCCGGTAGACTCCATACTTCGACAGCCGCTGTATTGGTTATGCCTGAACAACAAAATGTCGATATTCAAATCAATCCCCAGGATTTGGAAATTGAAACATATCGTTCATCCGGAGCTGGTGGTCAAAATGTCAATAAGACCGAATCAGCTGTTCGTATTATTCATAAGCCTTCAGGAATTGTTGTCACTTGTCAGGTTGAAAGAAGTCAGATGCAAAATAAGGAATTGGCTATGAATCTTCTTAGAACTAGACTTAAAGCAAAGATGGATAGTGAGAAAAATGCAAAACTTGAAGCTGAAAGAAAGCTTCAAATAGGAACGGGTGACAGATCAGAAAAAATTAGAACCTATAACTATCCTCAAAATAGAGTGACCGACCATAGAATCGGATTTACGCTTCAAAAATTAGATAGAGTAATGGAAGGCGATTTGGAAGAAATAATAGACGCTTTAAGATCAGCTCATGAAAAAGATTTGGTCATGGAGCAAATGAAAGGCGTCCAGTGACAATTAAAGAATTTCAAAGACGGGCATTAAACATCCAGGGGGTATATCTCCCTGATGTTTTAGATATTTTGAAAGAAATATTTAATGTATCTTCGGTAGATGTGATAATCGATGGAGATAAAGAATTAGATAGTCGATCAATTGAAATATTAGACAGATTAAATAAAAAAGAACCTTCAGCATATATAATCGGACATATTCAATTTGCAGGAATGACTATTAAAGTCAATCCTAATGTTTTGATTCCAAGAATGGAAACAGAAGAATTAGTTTTGAATTTGTGTGAAACAATAGATTTCTCAAACAAGAAGATATTGGATCTTTGCTGTGGTAGTGGGTGTATCGGTCTTTCTATAGCTAAGAGATTTCCATCATCTACAGTTATTCTTTCAGATATATCTAAAGAAGCTATAAATGTAGCTGAAGAAAATAAAAGAATTAATGATATAAATAATGCTACATTTGTAGTCTCTGATTTTCTAGAATCTATCAAAGATAAATTCGACTATATAATCTCTAATCCTCCATATATACCGGAAGGTACAAAAACAGAAACTAGTTATGAGCCAACTTTAGCCTTATTTTCAGGAATGGATGGATTGGATTCATATAGAAAAATAATAAACAAATTACCTTTTGTTTTAAAAGAAAAAGGAGAGGCTTTCTTTGAAATAGAAGATGGAAAAGAAGATAATCTTTTGTCTATAGTAGATAGACAAGGAATATATAAAGGAATCATAAAAAAAGATCTGGCTAATAAAGCCAGATTCATGTATTTGAAGAAAAAAATTAGTTGAAGCTATCTTCATCGTCATCATCGTTACTTTGATTTGAAGATAGATTGATATTTGATTTGTTGTTATCGGCTGGGAGTTGAGGTGCTTGACCGGTTAATTGTAGAGGAGTTTGTCTTGTTTCGACTGGTTTATTGACCGATGATTCAGGAATGGATTTGTGATTGTTGAAAGATTGACCGTTGGAAGCAGATGTTATCGACTTAGCTTCACTCAAGTAATTTAATTGTGATTTATTGATGGCAGCGTTGTGATTCTTAATCATTTTCTTTTGATGCATTTTAACTAACGAATATATGAGTCCTGGAATGATTAAGAGCAAATACAAGAAAATGATATTTAAAATATCAGTCGAATAATAAGTTTTTCTTTCTTCTTCTTTTTTGAAATATAGTCTTTCTAATTCGACCATTCTATCGTGATATGGAATGTTTTTGCTTCTAGTGAATGTAAGTTTGTAATTCTTCATCTTCTTGGGTTTCTTTTTCTTACATGCGCCATTAATCAATGTCCATCCAAAAATAGTTTTAGCATTGACTATACGAATATAATCGTCTCCCATGACTTTTATTTTTGATTCTTCTATGTTGTTATTTTCGTTTGCCATAATAATTCACCTTCTTATGATTTTACTAGAGGTTAATTGCCTTGAACAATAGTATTGTTCAACATTTCAATTAAAGTTTTTGTTATATCGTTTTTAGATTCATCTGAATATAAATAATGAGATGAGTTTTTCATTATATGGATTTTAATATTATTGTTTTCCTTTAATAGTTTAAGAGTTTTCTTAGATACTAATTCATCATTATCCGCATGGAAAGCAATGGTTGTAGTTTTCAATTTTTTGATTTCTTTTTTTCCTTTTTTGATACCTCTCAATAATGAATAAAATGGTTTAGCCCAGTAAACGTATGAAAAAGGATTTTGAGATAATTCAACACCGCAAATATCGGATGCGTGTTTTATAGTTTCATCTTTAATTTTATCTTTCTTATGAAATCCTACAGTTAGATATGTTTTTAAATTTGAAGTCTTCATCCATATCTTTAAAGGGCAATTCAATAAAAGAAGATATGGAATTTTGTCCGGGTGTTTATTAGCCTCAGTAATCGACAATAGTGTACCTAATGAATGGCCAACAAAAATAATTTTCTTGTATTCTTTAGAATACTTCTCGTATAAGTTATCTATTTGCTTCTCCCATATTTTCATACTTGCTTTTCCGAATTCTCTAGAAGGTAAAGCGTGGCCTTCTAAAGTTGGAGCTACATAAGATATATTCTCGGGCAACTTGTCTATTATGAATTGATAAAAAATTGGTAATTCAATAATTCCGTGTAGCATAACGACAATTACATCTTTATTATCAGTAATTCTTTCTAATGTGTATGGCTTCATAATATCATTTCATCCTCTTGGCTTCTATTTCTTTGTTTATGTCGATTATTAAATTTTTATCTATCTTTAAAACTTCTCTATCCAAAGTATAGATTCCATTACATTCAGTTTCACAATCGTTTAATTCAGTATAGATTATTCCATTTAAATTGCCGGAAATAATTTGAGGCATTAAATTTTTATATAAATCTTTATATCTCTTTTCCAATTGATTTTGCTTTTTAACGGTCTTATGTCCGTATGCTTTTGGATAAATGAAATGATTGGGAACAATCCATGAAGTTCCACCGACTTCACTCAAGAAATATGGTCTATTATTTCTTGTCTTTCTTTTCCTTGCAGGCAATGTATAGGAGTGAATAGAGAAGAAATCAGATTTATTAGAATCCAACCATCCGCTAGCAGTATCGTATAATCTAGAAGTATCTAAAGATTTAAAATAAACATAGTTTTTGCTTGGATCAAATTCACCCCATGCTTCATTGAAAATTGTATAAACTATTATTGAAGGATGATTAAATAAAGAATTTACAATCTGTGTTGCTTGATCGATGAATAGATTACGTCCTTCTTTGTCTTCTCTTCCATAATTTTTATAAGTACAATATTTTTCTTTGTTGAATAATTTTATCGATATTCTTGGAAATACAACATTGAAGAATTTATATTTAGTTCCACCACATGGAAAATCTTGAATCAATAGCAATCCATATTTATCAGCTAGGTAATAGAAGTATGGAATTTCAGTTTTTATATGTATTCTTAATGTGTTATATCCTAACTCTTTAACATTCTTTATATCTTTTTCAAAGACATCATAAGACTTAGGAGTTAGTCCTCCTAAGTCATAATATCCTTGCGCTAATAATCCGTTTATAAATAATCTTTTATCATTTAATAAAATACAAGGTTGATTGTTAATTATTTTGTTTTCTATCTTTCTAATTCCAAAATAAGAATGAATAATATCGTTAAAGAATTTTATTTCAACTTCATATAAGTATGGATCGTCTACACTCCATGGATGGAAATTATTTAATTTTATTTCTGTCTTCTTGTTAGATTCAATATTAAAGATAGTTTCGTCTATATTTAAATATACTATTCCTTCCACAGAAGTCGATATCAACACCTCTACACTTTTCTTATCATATAAAGGCTTGAATATGGCTTCTTTGATGTAATTGTCTTCAACATATTCAATCCAAACTGGTTTATATATTCCACTGGAAGAAGAATAAAACCATCCGGATGGAATGAGGCGTTGTTTGCCTCTCATATAATAAGATTCATCTGTAACATCTTTTACTCTGATATATAGGTCATTATTTCCTTCCATTACAAAAGGCTTTATATCAAACGAGAATGATGTGTATCCGCCAATGTGCTGGCCTACGAATTTGTTATTTATATATACATCAGCTATTTGATCTATTCCTTCAAAGTGAAGGAAAATATGAGGTTTCATTTCATCTTTTGATATGGATAAAACTTTATGATAGTGAATGTATTCATCCGGTTCTAATAGATGATTTACAAAAGACAGAGGTGATTCTATAGCGTAAGGTACATTGACTTTATTTGTCCAAGATGTAGGCTGATTTTTATCTTTACTAATACATATATCCCAACATCCATTTAAAGATTTATAAGAATCTCTTCTAAAATTAGGGTTTGGATGTTCTGATAGATGAACATCTTCTATTGATCCGACATCAGCATGTTTTTGAAGATTGCTACATAGATATCCTTTGTTTTTCATATAAAGCCCTTTCTATTATTAAATAGATTATAAAATTAAAATCTTATTATTGTTCTAGGGTTGAAATTGTTAGATGAAAAAAGCCGCTTTTAGCGGCTAATATGACTACTTATTCAGCTTTTTTATTATCTTCTACTTTAGACTGAGCTTCTACCTCAGCTTTGGCAGCTTCTGTTTCCTTAGCTTCCTTGGCCTCTTTTTTATCCTCGGCCTTCTTAAAGTTTAAAGCAGCTGTTTTTGCTGCTTCTTCCAAAGCCTTTCTTTTAGCTGTGAGATAGTTGAAAGTCTTAAGGATGACGAACAAGGTCAAAGCGATGATCAAGAATGCGATGATAGCATTTATAAATGTACCCCAATCGATGATAGCAGATTGGTTGTAAGTCCAAGTTTCACCGTGTTGTGTATACAAAGCTTTCAATGAATTGATCCATTGAGCTTCGTTATTTTCATAGGTTCCACCAAGCTTTGTACAATAAATTTTAGCCATTTCAGCTAATTTATCGTTTGAGAAGTACTGACCGATTCCTTCAATACCTTTTTGTGCGGTGTTAGCTGCAGGAAGAACTGTGACTAATCCTTTCAAACCTCCAGGAACTCCCCAAGTACAAATCGAAAGCAAGATGTTGGTAAAGGCTGTGACGATTGCACCGAAGGCTGAACCCATGATGACACCGACTGCCATATCGACCACATTACCGCGATTGATGAATGCTTTGAAATCCTTCCAAAGACTTCCTCTTTTTTTCTTTCTCAATTCTTTCTTTTCTGCTTTAGTTAGCTTCTTCTCTTCTGCCATAAATAGCTCCTTTAATAATTAATTGGAAAAAGACTTTAAAAATTATATACCTCTTAATAGGTTGGTGCAAACTGAAGAAATAATTAGAAAACGTATTATTGTTTTTTGTCTAAAGCCCTGGTCTCTGTAGGTGATACATCGCCTTTAGTCAAGAAGTTGAAACCATTCATCAGACATGATGTTATCAAAGGACTTCCTACGGCGTATAGTATTGCGACTAGAATCATTGTCTTGTTATTTAATAAATTCTTGTAATTGGAGAATACTATTGTGCTGAATGGCGGGTAAGGGACAAATCCAAATATAGCTATTAAAGTCAAAACCCACTCGCCTATAAACAAACAAAATCTATATGTATCAAACGGTTGAGATAAGGCATATAAGACTGACAATGCAGCAAATGTCATTCCTAATCCTGCTAAAGATCTAATCGCTTCACCACCGACGGAAGTTTGACTTGTACGGAACCATGGCATTTCCAAGGGATTCATGCCTTGAATGGATGAATCGTTGAAGAATCCGACTTGTCCTAAGATGAATGTCAAAGCAACAACGATTAATAAAGAGATTGCACCAGGAATAGCTTTTGAGAAGGTGTTTTTAATGAAGTGTCCTTTGATTTGACTCTTATCAGGCTGTAGAGCCAACAAAACTGAAGGAACACCAATTCCTATGAATTCCATCAATAGGATATCTCCAGGCAAGAACGGGTAGATGATCTGCGCTCCACTTTGTCTTCCCATAGTAGAGAATCCTAAAATGATAAATACGATAGCTAGGGCAAAGGTAAAGATTGTTTTCATCAAATATAAAGCAGATGATCTTTGAATGTTGTTTATGACTCGTCTTCCTTCCAATACTACTGCGGGCATGGATGCAAAATTGGAGTTTAGCAGAACTAAATGAGCTACATTTTTAGCAGCATCAGCACCGCTAGCCATAGCTATAGAGCAATCCGATTGCTTCATAGCTAAAATATCGTTGACACCATCACCGGTCATTGCAACGGTTTTACCGGATTGCTTAAGCGACTTGACTAGGATGGATTTTTGCTCTGGTGATACACGTCCAAAGACCGTATATTTGTCTGCTATTTCAGCTGTTTCTTTTAAGGATAATCCTTCTAATGATACAGCTTTATTATAATTAGGAACGCCACACATACCAGCAATTTCAGAAGCTGTTAATGGATTGTCTCCTGAAATAATCTTAATATTAACACCATTATTTACAAACCATTTAATAGTGTCTGGAGCTTCATCTCTGACATGATCTAATAAGACAAATAAAGCTACTGGAACAACTTCTCCATTAATTTCACCGGTTGCATCTATGTAATCTTCACTATGAGCTAACATTAAAACACGATATCCGCTTCTCTGTCTTTCGGATATTATATTAACTAAGTTTTTGTTGTCGGCTTTATAAACAAATTCTGGTGCACCTAGAACGAAAGTTCCCATACCTTTGAATGAAACAGCAGAATATTTCCTAGAAGAACTAAATGGAATTTTTCCAACCACTGCGAGCTTTCCATTTAAAGCATATCTTTCAGCCAAAGCTAAAGAAGTTTGATTGGATTCTCTAAATGTCGCTAAATAAGAACCCATCACAGTATCTAAATCTATCTTCTTATCTATGACAATAACTTCACTGACCTCCATTGTTCCATCCGTCAATGTTCCAGTTTTATCTAAACATAATGTATTGGTTCTAGCGAGCATTTCAAAGCAATATAAGTCTTGAACTAATGTATGCTTCTTAGACATATTGACGACACCAACTGCCAATGCGACTGAGGTCAATAAGAACATACCTGCGGGGACAGAACCTATAATAGGACCGGCTGCATTTAAAATTCCGGCTTTGAACATTTCCCATGGATCAGTGGATCCCGAATTGATAATTCCTATAACAATTAAACATGTAGCGACAGGAACTATTAAGAATGAAATTACCTTGATAATTTTATTTAATGAGTGAAGCAATTCCGAACGAGTTTTTTGAAATTTCTTTGCTTGTGATTGAAGACTTATAGCCCAATTAGCTTCGGCAACTTTTATTACTTTTGCAGTTCCACTTCCGGAAGTAACAAAAGAACCTGCATAAACTGTATCTCCTGTATGTTTTTTTACAGGTAGAGATTCACCGGTCAATAAAGATTCATTTACTTCTATAGATCCATCGACGATTATTGAATCGACTGATATTTGATTTCCTATCGATAGTGAAATGATATCATCTAATACTATGTCATCAGTAGGAACTTTTAATTCTTTTCCATCTCTGATAGCAGAAGCAGTAGGAGTGGTGACTAATCTTAGTTTCTCTATTGTCTTTTTCGATCTAATTTCTTGGAATATTCCTATTGCAATATTTGCAATCATTATTACTAAGAACGTACAATTCTTCCATTCACCTATTACGCATAAGCATATTGCAACGATAATCAACAAGATGTTGAAGAAAGTAAAGATGTTATCTTTAATGATTTCCCAATAAGTTTTTGTATATGTAGTTTTTACTTTATTGGTTAATCCTGATTTTGTTCTTTCATCAACCTGACTTTGCGATAATCCTATAGCAAAATCGGGATTATATCTGGTGGCTTTATTTATTTTGTCATTGATGATGGATTCGTTGACACGTTTCTTTTTCTTTCTTTTAAACCATTTAAATTCATGACTCTTTATTATCTTTTCGACTCCGGAATCTAAACTTTTTTCCTCGTCGAAAACATCGATCATTGATTTTCCTGCCGGAGCTTTGATTTTTTCTTTTTCTTCATCAGACATTACTTGTTGAGGCTGATTTGATTGCAAATCATCTTTTTTCTTTTTTCCGAATAAATTTGAAAGACCTAAAAATTCCCAAAATCCTTGCCCATCTTTCTTCTTTTCATTTTTATTTTGTGTTTGGCTTGATTTTGATGAAGTTGTTTTTTTCTTTTTCTTTTGATTCGTATCTACAGCTTTGTTATTTAAATCTTTAGCTAAATCTTCAGCATAGACAATTTTAGATTCGGGCTTCTTAATTGGAGAATCGATAATGGTAGTATTCTTTGGAGTTGTGTTTTCTGCTTTGTTTTTCTTAGTATGTTCCATTCTATCTCTCCTTCCTTTTCTTGTTAACATCAATTATAAAATAAGTATAGGGTGATAATAAAAGGGTATGTAAATAAGAAAGGGATTATTCTTTTATAGGAATTACTGCTTTTACTGTAAAAGTAGACTCGTCAGCGGTAAAGGATACTTTTCCATGTAATTTTTTATGACATATACGATAGACTTAGTTCCATAACCATGGTAGTTTTTATCGTCTTTGCTTGTCTTAGGGAGTTCATCTTTACCAAAGTCGGGTTCTAGTAAAATAAAGTGTGTGCTCTATGTCCAAAAACATCAGGTAAATAAAGGGTTTTAGGGATACAAAAAATATTTGCTGTCTTTTGATAATTTAAAATGACAGCAAATGTGGTGTTTTTACTAAACTTGGTTGCTCTTGAACTGCCTAAAACTTTGTAAGTTTAACAAAGTGGTTTTAATATGATTATTAAAGACAATAATTCATAATGTATCATTGCAATGATATAGTAACATAGACTAAAAGGAGAAGAAGATGTCAAAGTTGGTTATTTATCACGGCTCAAAAGATATTATTGAAAAACCATATTATCACGGTGTGAAAGCCCAAAATGATTATGGTTTTGGATTTTATTGCACAGAAAGTTTGGAACTTGCAAAAGAATGGTCTTGTAGCAATAGCGAAAATAATGGATTTGCAAACAAGTATTCTATTAATTTGTCTGGGCTTAAAATTCTAGATTTAACAGATAAAAGATATTCAATACTTAACTGGATTGCAATATTTTTAAAATTTAGAACTTTTGATTTGAGTAATGATATATCTATTCAAGCGAAAGAGTATTTACTCAAAAACTTTTACATTGATGTAAATAATTACGATATAGTTATTGGGTTTAGAGCAGACGACTCATATTTTAGTTTTGCAAGAGATTTTGTAAACAACACAATTCCAGTTAGAAAATTAAGTCAAGCTATGGAATTAGGTCAACTTGGAAAGCAAGTTGTAATAGTTAGCGAACTTGCATTTAGTAAACTTCATTTTGAAGGTTTTGAAACTGCAGACAGATTGGAATACTTTATAAAAAGAAAAGCAAGAGATGAAAAGGCACGAGAAGATTATTTGAAAGGGACAAGAAAGTCCGCGACATTCACTAATGATATATTTGTAGTAGATATTATGAGAAAGGGGTTAAAAGATGGTGATTCAATCATATAGCATTTTATATTTACCAAATTTATCCGAAAATTTGGGTGTAATGTTTGAGCATGCTGTAAATATTGGAATAAACCCTACAATTTTTTGGAATACATTTGTCAATTCCAATGTTGCAAAACAAATTGAAAAAGGAAATCCAAAGTATCTTACCTGCTCTGCATTAGATTATTTGAATGAGATTTATAATGGGAAAAAATCTATTCCAAATAAAGAAGACATTAATAAAGATAAATATTATTGGGCTGGCTGGGTTTTAGCACAATTCCAACATAAAAAAGGATATTCTTTCTATAAGATAAATAATTCATTGCCTATTGAAGAAGTTTTAAGACTATATCCAACCTTGCACGAAGCCGATGCAACCAAATTTTTTGATGTAGCAAACACATATTTCAAAAAGTCTGAAATAACTAACTTAAAAAAAATAAGACAAGCACGAGGCTTATCTCAAAGCAAACTTGCAAGTCTTGCAGAAGTTGAACTTCGCTCTATCCAAATGTATGAACAACGAAGAAACGACATAAACAAAGCACAAGTCGAAACCCTTTATAAACTAGCAATAGTTTTGGGTTGCAACATTGAAGATTTGTTGGAGAATTAAAGAATAAAACAAAAATAGCACTAGGAACAGAACCTTATGCTATTAAAATAACTGAAAGAAGTTTTGCTAGGATCTTATTTCATAGTGATAAGATTAATTTTATATTTTCATCAGTTATAAGGCTTCTAAAAAATCAAAGAAAATAAATTAGTGCAACTAATAAACAAAAAAGCCAAGAAACAAATAAATGTCTTGGCTTTTATTATTATTCTTTAGAAGGTATGAAATCAAACGATGGAGAATTTGGAACTATATGATGCTTTCTACATCTAGCTTCATATGATTCTTTAGCTCCTACCATAACGATAGGGTCTGTATATTTGGCAGGTTTACCATTGACCAGCCTTTGTGTTCTAGTAGCGCCACAACCACATATAGTACAAGCTGCTTCAAGCTTTGTCACTATTTCAGCTTCGGACAATAGACTAGGCATGATTCCAAAAGGCTTGCCACGGAAATCTAAGTCTAGACCGGCACAAATGACTCTGACTCCGTTAGTAGCCAAATACTCGACTATTGGAAGCATTTCTTTGGAGAAGAACTGTATTTCATCTATTGCAACTACTTGAATCGATGAATCGTAGTGATCCAATATTTCTTTAGGATCTGAGATAGCAAAAGCTTCATACATGTTTCCGTTATGTGCGGCAATCTTAGAAGCATCGTATCTATTGTCAATTTTAGGCTTGAAAGCCACTATTTTCTTGTGAGCATAAGAAAGAGTTGTCACTCTTCTTATCAACTCTTCACTTTTTCCTGCAAACATTGGACCTGTTATAACTTCAATCCAACCTTTTTGAAGTTCTTGATACATAAAAATATCTCCTTACATTAATAAGATTAATTTCATCAAAACAAGTCGAATTATACTAGATAGAAAGGCTTGTTCAGCCGATTAATAAGCAACTTAAAAATTAAGATAAAACACAAAAAGTCGTTCCAAATAAAGAACGATTGAAAAATATTAGAAATCTAATTCTTTTGAAAGAGTTTCAAAACCAGCTAAAGCTTTAGCTTCATCAGATCCGTCAAACTCTATATGAAGTGTTGTACCAACTCCACCGACAATACAGCCGAATACGTTCATAATTGACTTCAAGTCACATGAAGTATTAACTTTTGTGTCAGTCAAAGTGATTCTACACTCGTAGTTGTTAGCTTCCTCGACTAACTCAGCAGCTAATCTGGGAGTAAATCCATTTGGATTTGTAATTTTAATCTCAATTTGTGTCATATGCCTATCTTAACCCTTCAATTCCACTATTAAATAATAAGCAAGAAACCGCTTAAAATCAATATTTATTGATAAAATTTACTTTTTTATCGCAAAATGAGCAAGCTTATTCTCACTCATGTTTTTTATACTATCACAATCTTTGAAAATGTTTTCAGGGTTATTCCTAAACCTATTGTTAGAGTGCATAAATTCAAGTGAAAAGCTAATATTATTAATACAAAAACTAAGCATTTCAAATTTTATAAATGATATAAAAAAATCACCGATTGTTTGATGATCGGTGATTTCATTAGAGTGGCTTCAAGACAAGAATTAATTATTTTCTTTTCTTCTTTTTCTTAGAGTCTTTGTTTTCAAGCATTTTGATATCGGAATTCTCGCTCTCGGTATCTTGAACATCGACAGTGATGATATCATCTTCCTTTTTTTCATCTTTAGAAACATCTACCATATCAGAGTCTTTAGAGTCGTTTTCCACTTTATTATCTTCTTCAGGTTCTTCTTCTTTGAAGGAAGTCTGATCAGCTTGCTTCTTCAAGATTCTTTCCGTCTTGTTTGCTTGGAAGCCATAGAACATACTAGCTCCGCCCATGAATATCAAAGCGACACCGATTAAAATAGGAACTAACATAATAGTATTTTCATCAGTGGCGGATGAAGTTAAAGGGCCAAATATCCATAAGCAAACATCCAAAGCAATCAATATTCCTGAAGTTATCAATTGGAATATGGCTGTGGTAATTCTCTTCCATGCTTTTGTTCCATATTTCTTATCGTTTGCATCGACAGTAAAGGCTAGAACACCAGATACGATGAGAATCAAAGCATAACCAACAATCAATATTCCAAAGAACCAAGTCAGTACATAATATTGCTGTAATTCTTTGATGAATAAAGTCATTAATGACACAGAGAATATCATCAAACTGACGAATATTTCGGTTGATAATATTGATTTTTTCAACATTATTGCTCCGAATATTTCTAGTACTGAATAAAGAAGTAAAGTTACTGAAAATCCAACTGTAATAAAGAAATCAAAATTTGGGATTTTGCATATGCTAATGTATATAATTCCCATCACTATCAATATCAGTGATTGTGCGAACTTAATCCATTTGTATGCGTTGAGACGATCGATCATAAACAATGGATTTCCATTGTTTATTTCAGTCTTTTTTTTCTTTTTGTTAGACATTAATAAATCCTTATTTATTTTGATTTCTTAGCACTGACAGTCTTGGTATATGATTTCTTTGTTGAATTACGTTGCTTATAAGCCATGATGGTGAAAACTAACCATACCAAACCGATTAGAGCAATGACGATTCCGTTTACTAGCCAAAGATAATTTGCAGGAATTACACCTTTTCCGACTGGGAATATGATCAATCCACCGACGACACCACAAACAATAGACAATACTAATTCTGTCACATAGAACTTTACACTTCTATGCAAGCAAAGATAGACGATAGAAAAAATAAATCCTAAACATCCAAAGATGAACAAAGCCCAACCTATGGATATTCCAAGATAACTGAGCATTCCGTTTAAGACTCCGTTCATAACGATGAGTCCTACACCTAATCCGGCCATTCCGATTCCATAGATTGAATATCTATCTAAGACATTCTTGTTCTTGACGAATCCTAATGACATGTAGATTGCACCGATAATCAATAGAACGATTCCAACAATTAACTGCAATGCGTTTCCTACTGAATCGATAATAGAACAAGCCAATAGGATTCCTACGACGATAAGTACGACTGGTGAAGCTAACTTCATCCAATCATCTTTAGTAATTTTCATAAAAGCCTCCTCCTTGAAGCGATAGTATTATAAAGAAATTTACCTAAAAAAGTTGCTCACTATAAGAGATAACCGATATAAGAAAATTCATTAATAAGATTAAAAGAAACTAAAATAAAACCAAAGCTAATAATAAATTACCCTTAAGAAAGAGTAAGAGCTTACAGAGCTAAGATGGTATAATAAATCGTTAAGAAGAAAAGGAGTAAGGCTTTAGAAATATAAAAGAAGAATGTTGAAAATACTTGAGACATGAATTATTTGATTGTTTTTAGAATTTTCATCTAATTATTTATCAAAAGAGGAGAAAAAACATGAAAAAAAGAAATTTGATATTTTCATTATTAGCTTTAGTTAGTGTGTTAGGCTCGTGTGGTAAAGGAAACATAGATACTTCTTTACCTACGGCTAATTCATCTACTCAGCAGCCGACGGATAAGAAATCTACCCCATCATCTGAGGAACCCAAGAAGATCTTTTATACGATTACTTTCAATTTGAATGGTGGTGAAATAGCAGATCCTACTGCTGTCGCTCCTCAAAAAATAGAAGAGGGTCATTGGGCCAAGAAGCCAACAATAAATCCGACAAAGAAAAATTGCAAGTTTGATGCTTGGGTTGATGAAGATGGAAATGAATTCAACTTCAGAACTGGAATTTATGGTGATGTCGATTTATATGCTAAATGGTCAGTAAATGAAGATTTAAAGATTACATTGACTTTTGATCCCAATAATGGTGAGCCTGCTTTTGAGCAAGAGACATTTGTAGGTGACTATTTGAATGTCCCTGTTCCTCATAAAGACGGCTTTGTTTTTATCGGCTGGTATTTGAATGGAGACAAGACTCAAAAATGGACCGGCTATGTCGATGAGACTATGGATAAAGACAAGTTGGTAGCTTTGTATGAGAAGCAATCTTTCAATTACAAGTATGAAGTCAATAATGATGGCTCGGCCACAATAACTGGCATAATGGACATTAATGTTGTCGATGTTCAAATTCCAGAGTCTATCAACGGAAGGCCTGTAACTGGAATTAGTGCTACTGCATTCAAGGGTGGAAGTTATATTACACAAATTTCAATTTCTGCCAGTGTTAAGACTATTGATCCTAAAGCCTTTATGTACACCAATAAGTTGGCTAGCATCACTGTAGATGGTGCTAATACAGCATATAAGAGCAAAGAGGGATTGCTGTTTTCTAAAGATGAGCAAACTTTGTTCTTTTGTCCTCAAAAAGCCTTGACCTCCAATCAAAGCTACGATTGCCCTTCTAACCTAAAGAAGATCGGTGATTATGCTTTCTATAATCAAAGAGATGTCGGATTGAAGTACATTACTTTTAATGAAGGCCTCGAAGAAATAGGCGATTATGCTTTTTATGGGGACATCAGCATTTCATCCGTTTCTTTCCCTTCTTCTTTGAAAAAGATTGGAAACGCAGCATTTGAGATGTTAGGTGATTCGACCACCAATCAATTCACTATCACTTGGTCTGAAGGCTTGGAGGAAATTGGTGAATCAGCATTCACAGGAGCTTATATCAAAGGGGATTTAAAATTACCTGATTCTATTAAAATTTTGAGAAGCTATGCCTTCTCTACTCCTATGAATAGCTACTGCGCTATTGAAAGTGTCAAACTACCTGCTTCTTTGGAAGTGTTTGAACCTGGTGTATTCTTCTATGGAATGGGAATAAAGAGCGTTACTTTAGCCTCTAGCAATACAAATTTCAAGGTTGAAAACAACATGCTTTTGACTAAAGATGGTAAGAAGCTCGTCTATATTCCTAGCGATGCTACTACATCGACCACGTCATTTGAAATTCCTTCTACTGTAGAAGAATTGTTGCCGAAGAGCTGCTCTGATGTCAGATATGTAGATAATTTCACATTGCCATCTTCCTTGAAAAAAATTGATAATAATGCCTTTCATAACAATATCAATGTAACTTCCATCACTATTCCTGATAGTGTGACTGAGATTGGAAAAGAATCGTTCATGTATATGGATAAATTATCTTCTCTACATATCGGAACAGGAATAACTGAGATTCCTGAAGCAGCTTTCTATAGCTGCCCTCAACTCACCAATATTGAGATTCCATCTAATGTTAAGAAGATTGGTGTTGAAGCTTTCGCACAGGAGTTGGGTTTAAGGACATTGACATTGAATGAAGGATTGGAAGAAATAGAAGCCTCAGCTTTCTCTAACAACGGTTCTTCTGAGAGTGAAGATGATCCTGTTTCATCTTATAAATCTAAAGTCACAAAATTGGTCTTACCTAATTCGTTGACTACTATAGGTGATTCTGCTTTCTCCGGATGGTCTTCTTTGCAGGAAGTTGTATTTGGAACAGGACTTACTTCCATGAATGGAAGTGTCTTCTCTGGCTATGGAAATAATGGTGTTCCAAACTTTAAATTAACTTTAGCAGAAGGATCTAATTTAAAATTGACTAATGATCAATTGATATCGGCTGATGGAAAGACTGTGTTTTATTGTAAGCCTAGCCATACAGGTGCAATAAATGTTCCTGAAGGTGTAGAGACAATTTCTAAGCTCGTCTACTATAGAGTTAAAGCTTCTAGTTTGACTTTACCTTCGACTTTAAAAACAATTGAAAATCAAGCTTTTGCTTCAGCATTTGATTCCAGCAATAAAGTAAAAGTAACTATTCCTTCAAATGTATCCAAGATAGGAGCGAGTGCTTTCTATTTTGCTAATATCTATGGCTTGACATTTAATGAAGGAGTCCAAGAAATAGGAGATGAGGCTTTTGAATCGACCAACGATTTAGGAAATATAACATTACCGGCATCTTTGAAGAAAATAGGAACAAAAGCATTTTTCTCTTGTGGTGTCACGGGTGTCACATTGAATGAAGGATTGGAAGAAATTGATGATTATGCTTTCTTAGGAAACCCCAAGATGGCTGGTGAAATAACCATTCCTTCAACATTGAAGACGATGGGTGTTGGAGCATTTGTCGGAAGAGTTAATAATTATTCTACTGAATTGACTGCATTTAATGTAGCAAGTGGCAATAATTACTTCTCGGCTGTAGATGGTGTCTTGTTCGACAAGAATCAAACCACATTGTATTGCTATCCTTCTAAGAAGGCTGATACGGCTTATGTAATGCCTTCTACTGTTGTAACTATAAAAGAATGTGCTATGGCCGGATTGCAAAACTTGTCCTCATTAACATTGAACGATGGTTTGGAAAATATTGGTGCAGAGGCTTTCTCAAGTAGTATTGCAATTCGCAATCTCAATATTCCATCCAGTGTTGTAACAATTGGATATAGAGCTTTCTCTGGCTGGACTAAAGCACAAACCATTTCTGTATCCCATACAAAAGATGATGCTGCTATGTTGTTTGGGTCTGATTGGATCAACAATTGTAATGCAGTTATTTCATACGGAGAATAAAGATGAAAAAGATATATAGTTTTATTCTTTTGTTTCCTTTACTACTAGTCTCGTGTGGAGAAGGAAACATTAATCCATCAACTTCTCCTAGTGAAGAAAGCTACAAACTTATTGTAAATTGTCCAGGGCATGAAGATGAGAGCTATGAGAACAAGTCTGGCGATGATTTGAATCCTAGCCATCCATCTATCAAGAATTATTATTTTGATGGCTGGTACGATCAAAAAGATGGAGGAGAGTTAGTCGATTTTTCAAATTATAATGGTTCGGCTTATGGTCATTGGACTAGCAATAAAGACATGACTGATGCACAAAAGCTAGATAGATTTATCAAAGATTTAACAATGATGTCAGGAACTGTGAACCATACATTTGGAGATCAGTCTATTAGTATTCAATACTCTATTTCGGACCAAGTTTATACTGGAACGTCGAGCTTTTTAGCAGATAGATACGATAATTTGGTAGTCACAAAGACTTATTCTCCTTATTATGCTACAGCTGATGAAGTTGTTAAAGAAGAAGATAAAGGTAAGACAGCCGATGAAGTCAACGAAGCGAATTACTTTAATAGAGTTGATGACTATTGGGAAGATGGGATGTATTTTAATGTATATCAATACAATCAAAAACACACTGGATATAATTCGGTAGATTAT
Organism: Clostridium sp. CAG:568; assembly: GCA_000434395.1. Classification (GTDB taxonomy): domain Bacteria; phylum Bacillota_I; class Bacilli_A; order RFN20; family CAG-288; genus CAG-568. Next base: position 44,135 of record FR878764.1, read on the forward strand.
CCTGATGGTTATTATGTTCAAGAAGATATAACTCAAAACAAGGCTAATCAATTGATGTCTATTGATTTTTCCTCTTACTTCTTAGGAGTTCCATCGACATTATTAGCTAATATGAATGCTGGCCATAAGTTTACTAAAATAGATAATATTGAAGATGACAACATGGAAGTTGATGGTGATTTCTATTATATGGATGGATTTGATTCTACCGTCATAGATCCTTGGGATACAAAAACAGCGGGAGCTTCATTTGGTTTAGCTTTCACTATCTCAAGCACAACAACTTCAGGCTACTTAGTGACTAATGCATATACGACAGAAGCTTCTGTTGCTTTTAGAAACGGAAAGATTGCATATTGCAGAGTGTTCAAGAGTCAAATAAATTACATAAATAGAGATGCTCAAATGGCTGTTACTACTGAATCTAATTACGAGTTTACTCAAGGTGATATAACGAGGAAATTCGATGGTGATAGATTGGATTATCAAGACTTTCAAGAATATGAGGATACTAATAGTAATTAAACACTAGTATTTAGCAATATTTGCTGAATGGAGGCAGATCGCCTCCTTTTAGCGTGATTTAGATAAAATCTACCAATTTAAGCGTTGTGTAGGTTTGGTAAAATGTTCACAATTTAATAAAGGAGGCTTTATCGTTATATGATAAAGAAAGTTAGAAAAGCTGTTATTCCTGCTGCCGGATTAGGAACTCGTTTCCTTCCTGCAACAAAATCAATGCCTAAGGAAATGTTGCCTATCGTTGATACACCTAACATTCAATATATCGTAGAAGAAGCTGTAAAAGCTGGAATTGAATCTATTTTGATCATCACTTCCGGAACAAAGAATGCTATTGAGAATCACTTCGACTATAACTTTGAATTGGAAGAGAGACTTAGAAAAGCCGGAAAAGACAAACAGGCTGACATGGTTCATTCCATCGGAGACATGGCTGATGTCTTCTATGTCCGTCAAAAGAATCCTAAGGGGTTAGGTCACGCTATTTTATGTGCTAAAGATTTCATTGGTGATGAACCGTTTGCTGTATTGTTAGGAGATGATTTGGTTGTTCCTGACGATGATGGTAAACCCGCAATCGGAGCTTTGATCGAAACATATTACAAACATGGAACTTCAGTCTTGGGATGTAAGAAAGTTCCTCATGAAAGCATATCTAAATATGGATCGGTAAAACCTGCATTTGAATTGAAAGGCGATGAATCTGAATTCCCAGTCGTAGATATGATTGAAAAGCCTCAGCCTGAAGAAGCTTTCACTGATGTAGCAATCCTTGGACGTTATGTCTGTACACCTGATATTTTTGATTTCTTGATGAAAACAAAGCCAGGAAGAAATAACGAAATCCAATTGACTGATGCATTCCAGGCACAATGTAAGTCATTAGGTGAAATATATGCATGCAATTATCCTGGAACAAGGTACGATATAGGAGACAAGATGGGATTTATCAAGGCCAATGTTGAGATGGCTATGAGAAGACCGGATTTAGGCGAAGCTGTCAAGGAATACATCAAAGAGCTTAGCAAGAAGCTTTAAATAAAGAGGAGATTATGAGACTATGGTAGCTAATGAGATTAAGAAGACGGAAGAGATTGTAGATGGAAATACGGCGGCTGCCGAGGGCTCATATATCTTTAGTGAAGTTGCAGCTATCTATCCGATAACACCCTCATCTCCGATGGCGGAGAATGTGGATGTTTTTGCGTCTAAAGGAAGAAAGAATGCTTTTGGCGATATAGTTAAGGTTGTTGAAATGGAGTCTGAAGCTGGTGCGGCCGGTGCGGTTCATGGAGCTAGCCAAGGCGGTGCCTTAGCCGTCACATATACAGCATCACAAGGATTGCTTTTGATGCTTCCGAACATGTATAAGTGGGTCGGTGAGGAACTTCCTATAGTTGTTCATGTTGCAGCTAGAAGTGTTGCAACTGAAGCGTTGTCAATTTTTGGTGATCACTCTGATGTTTATGCTGCAAGACAAACAGGCATGGCTATGCTATGTTCTCAATCAGTTCAAGATGTTATGAACTTAGCTCCGGTAGCTCACTTGATTTCGATAGCGTCTTGCTTTCCTATAATCCATTTCTTTGATGGATTTAGAACTTCTCATGAATATCAAAAAGTATCTAAGGTTCCAGATGAAGAGTGGATTAAATTGCTGGATAAAGACGCATTGAATAGATTTAGACAAAAAGCTTTGAATCCTCATGGCAATGCTGTTACTAGAGGAACAAATCAAAATGATGATATCTATTTCCAAACTAGAGAAGCACAAAATTTGCATATAAAAAAGGTTGGTCAAATAGCAAAACACTATTTGGAAGAAGCTTCTAGACTTACAGGAAAAACTTATGCACCTTTTGTTTATTATGGTGATCCTAATGCGACAGAAGTTATTGTGGCCATGGGTTCAGTCACAGAGACAATAAGCGAAGTAGTCGATGACTTGAATTCGAAAGGCCAACATGTTGGAGTAGTTAAAGTCTACTTATATAGACCATTTGTTCCTGAATTTTTAAGTGAAGCCATTCCTAACTCAGTTAAAAGAGTTGCTGTTTTGGATAGGACAAAGGAGCCTGGCTCTGATGGAGAGCCTTTATATTTGGATGTCTTGGCTGGATTAAATCAGCAAAATAGATTTGATATTCGTGTAGTCGGTGGAAGATATGGATTATCCAGTAGAGATACTCAGCCTAAGGATATTAAAGGAATTTTTGATTTCTTGAAATCTGATAATTTATTTTCAGGATTTACTGTTGGAATCAATGATGATGTAACTAATTTGTCTTTGAAATCCGATGATGACTATGTAATTGAAGATCCTACGGTTAGGTCATGTCTTTTCTATGGAATGGGGTCTGATGGAACTGTATCAGCTAATAAATCAGCCGCAAAAATAATCGGAGCCTTGACCGATTATAAAATTCAAGCATATTTTCAATACGGAAGTGAAAAAGCAGGTGGTGTGACTGTCTCACATATTAGATTTGGTGATAACAATATTCATAGTGAATATTATGTCCATGAAGCTGATTTCATTTCATGTTCTCAGGATTCATATTTGTTTAGATATGACATGCTGAAATCTATTAAGAATAATGGAATATTTTTGTTGAATACATCTTTATCAAAAGAAGCCTTGCTCAACACTTTGCCTTTAAGAGTAAAAAGAGATTTAGCTAAAGCAAATGCCAAATTTTATATTATCGATGCCAATACGGTAGCTAGAAGCTTGGGATTAGGAAGACACACAAATACGATATTAGAATCTGCTTTTTTCTATTTGATGGATGTAGCTCATAATCATCCTTTGATTTCATACAACGATGCATTAAATAAGATGAAAGAATACATCGTGAGTATGTATTCTAAAAAAGGGCAAGAAATTGTTGATGCAAATATTAAAGCAGTCGATATGGGAACCCAAGGCTTGGAAAAGATTGACGTCGATCCTTCTTGGGCTGATATAGTTCTTGCTTCAGATACTAAATTAGATGTCAATACATATAAAGGATACGCTGATACTATTAGAAGAAGAGAAGGGTATAGTTTACCTGTCTCTTCTATCATAAATAATGGTGTTGAAGATGGAACGGAATTAAACAATTCCAATTATGATGCTAAGAGATGCGTGGCTGATATTGTTCCACATTGGTTCAAAGAAAATTGTATTCAATGCAATCAATGTGCTTTAGTGTGTCCTCACGCAACCATTAGAGCATTCTTGCTGAACGAAAAGGATATGTCTGGCTTATCCAATGAAGAAAAAACAGATGTCTTGCCTGCTATTGGTCCTAAAGCTAAAGAATTAAATTATAGAATTCAAGTTTCACCTATGAATTGCTTAGGATGTTCGTTGTGTGTTGATATTTGTCCTGGAAAGTTTAATCCTAAGACAAAAACATTTAATAAAGCTTTAAAGATGGTCGATGCAAAAGGTGAATATATTCATGAAGAAGCTGCAAACTATTTATATAGACATGTGCAATATAAACCTGGAATATTCCCAGCTGGATCATTGAAAGATGTCGGACAAATGAGACCTTATCACGAAGTATCTGGATCATGTGCGGGATGTGGTGAAACTCAATATTACAGGCTTTTAAGTCAGCTGTTTGGCTCGGATTTGATGATTGCTAATGCTACTGGCTGTTCTTCTATTTATTGTGCTTCTACTCCACAAACATCTAATGTTACTGATGAAGATGGAAATGGAATAGCTTGGGCTAATTCTTTGTTTGAAGATAATGCTGAGTATGGATATGGAATGCGTATGGCTCAAGACCATAAGCTAATTTCTATATTATCCATTATCCAAAAATACAAAGATGAGACGGAGCCTGAATTAAAAGATTTGTTGAATCAATATGTCTTAAATCTTAAGAATAGGGATTTAATTAAGCCGATTTTGCCTAAAATTATTGAGTTGGTTAGGAAGAGCAACTCTGATGGAATAAAACAATTGCTATCATTTAAAAATGATATGCTAGATAAATGCGTTTGGATTGTTGGTGGAGATGGTTGGGCTTATGATATCGGATATGGTGGATTAGATCATGTCCTAGCTACTAAAGATGATGTTAATATCTTAGTCTTAGATACGGAAGTATATTCTAATACTGGAGGCCAAGCTTCTAAGTCATCTCAACAAGGACAAGTGGCTAAGTTTGCTGCATCTGGAAAGAAGACAGCAAAGAAAAACTTAGCTTTGTTAGCAATGGCATATAAGGATGTATATGTTGCTCAAATCAGTTTGGGTGGAAATATGATGGCCGCCATTAAGGCTATGAAAGAAGCAGAATCTTATCATAATGGACCTTCTATTGTCATCGCATATTGCCCCTGTATTGAGCATGGAATGAAAGGTGGATTGGTCAATACTAATAAAGCTGAAAAAGAAGCTGCTAATTGTGGGTATTTCCCAATCTTTAGATATGATCCACGTCTTCCTAAGCCTTTGACTTTAGATACTAAGACTCCAGATTTCAATAAATATTTAGACTTTGTCTTGTCCCAAAACAGATACGCTCAATTATCTAAAGTCAATCCAGATGAAGCTGAGCGATTATTGAACAATTCCAAAAACGACGCAATTAATAGATATAACGATATAATTAGATTTGGAACACCTACGGAAGAAAATGAGGAAGATAATAAAGAGGTTAAATAATATGAATTATCCTGAATGGGCTGATCGTCAATTGATGATTGACTTAAGAAATAAGATTGCTAAATGTTATAAGAACAAAGATGGATCAATCTTTTATGTAGAACCTGGATTTTATAAAGCATTTGAAGCTTTAAAAAATATATATCCAGATAGAATTGATGATGTATTGAGAAAGATGGATGAGCTGACTTCATCAAATAAAAAAGTCGTCTATGTATCTGATCCAGACGATCCATTGGTGATAGTTGAAAAAGCTAAATATATAACTATTTTTGATTTAACTGATTCTATAGGATTGCTATTGGAAGATAAATCTAGAGGCTCTGATTACGGAGATTAATCACTAAAAGAGTTGCACAGCTGTGCAACTTTTTTAATGATTAAACAATACCTTCTTATGAAAAATTATTTTCCCATTTTCAAAGTATTATGTATCTATAATTCTAGATAGAAAAGAAAGGGAAATAAAATGGAGGAGATAAACATAACTTATGATGAATGCTTTTTAGAACCTCTTACTAAGAGAATCTTATTGAATTTAGTAAGAGAAATGTCTAAATATATAAACAAGAATTTATCATTAGATGAATTCTATGATAAACATCCAACTTTATATAAGAATGCAAAAGATAAGAGAACACCGAAATTTAAAAGAAAAAGAATATTGATAATTACATCATCACCACTTAATTTTGGAATTGTTGAGGAAGCTATTAATAATATCAATGAGAAATATAAAATTAAAACGATTGTTTTTGATACTAAAAAGCAAGTGGAAACAATCAATATTAAAAGCAATGATTTAGATTTGGACAAATGGATAGGCCACTCAGAATTCTCAGATATCATAGCTTTTACTAAAGAAAAGAAAGGAAATTCAACTTTAGTATCAGATATAGTTAAAGAGATGAGAAAGGATCCTTATTCTTATCCGAATTTGATTGAGGATATGAGTAAAGAATGCAATGTGGATAACATTCAAAAAGAATTGGAGAAGACTTTATATGTCGCATTTAAATTAAATGATGATTCCAAATCAAAGATTTGGAAAATTTATGCAATTATTGATAAGCTTTATGACAAATTAAAAGGGGAAATTTATACTGCTAATCGTAAGAAAGAGATGATGCAGATATTTAATAGATACTCAATTATTTATAAGCCTAATGAATTACCATATTTTCCTGATTCAAAGGTACTTGTCTTAGGTAATTCAACTTTATCTAGAAATGAATTAGAAAACATTATCAGTCAAAACGGACTAGATCCATCGTCATTTGATTTTAACTTGGAATACAAAAAAGCCTCTATTAATATAGAAAAGTATAAAGGCTGCTGTAAATATAAGGCTATTATATTTGGACCGACCCCACATAAGATGAAAGGTAGTGGAGATAGCAGCAGTCCAATACAATTGTTGAAAGACAATGAGAACTTATATCCAAAGATATTTGAATGTAGAACATCAGCAGGTGAACTAAAAATCACCAATAACAGTTTCACTGAACAGATAAAACAGATAAAAGAATTTTACTAGCTAATTCTTTGTTTTCTTTTGATATTTGTCTTGATTCCCTAATCTTTTGATTAGTTAATTTTAGTAATTTCTTATTATTCTTAAATTTGTTATAAATATCATTAAGACATGTCGAATCATTAGAAAATATCATAGATAAAATCCATGCTTGTCCTTTAGTGACATTTAATGATGAATCAGATTGTATAAAGGAAATTAAATCTTTTGATTTAATAAATTTAATTTCGCATAGTAATGAAACATATACTAGTCTTCTAACGTATTCGTGATTGGATTTCCTATATATTTTTAATACAGATAAATCCTTTTTACCTTTTGATAGTTTCAAATATTGTCTTAATAAATCAGTCATCATCCATGTATCTAAATGATTTCCATTTTTTTCAATAAAAGCTAATTGATCATTTAAATTGTTTAATTGATTAGTCCATATAATAAATAGAATTAGATTTGTCTCTAAATTTCTATCCCAAAAAGTTTCATGGAATTCCAAGTCTTTATATTTTGTTGCTATTTTTTTGATGTGTGGAATCGATAAACCAATCATATCAAATTTTGAATTTACTAATTTAGAATTAAAAGAAAGCAACTTAGAAGAAGAATATAAAGTTATATCTTTAATTAATAATTCGAATTCATTCATAAAGCTATTCTAACGAAGCTCTTAACTCCATGATTTCATCACGGAGCAAAGCGGCTTTTTCAAAGTCTAAATCTTTAGCGGCTTGTTTCATTTGTTTTGTTAATTCATTAATAACTTTTTCTGTTTCTTTCTTCGACATCTTTGCACCATCAAATCTCTTTGTTTTCTTCTTTGTATCATCTATTAATCTTACTGGTGGTGTAACTGGTTTGATGATTGTTTTAGGTGTTATATTGTTTTCTTTATTATAAGCTTCTTGAATCTGTCTTCTTCTATTAGTTTCTGCAATACAATTCTTCATTGAATCAGATACTATATCTGAATACATTATAACTTTACCATGATCGTTTCTAGCTGCTCTTCCGACTATTTGAATCAATGATCTTTCTGATCTTAAGAAGCCCTCTTTATCAGCGTTTAATATTGCAATCATAGATACTTCAGGAATATCTAATCCTTCTCTTAAAAGGTTTATTCCAACCACACAATCTAAATCACCTTTTCTTAGTTTATATATAATTTCAGATCTTTCCATTGTTTGGATTTCATGCTGTAAATAAGCCACTTTAATGCCTTTATTTTTTAAGTAGTCTGTTAAGTTCTCAGCATCTTTTATGGTTAAAGTAACGATGAGTGATCTCTCACCTTTTTCTTTTCTCTTTTTTACTTCCATAGTCACATCACTGATAGGATTTAAATCATTTGATCTCACTTCTATCAATGGATCTAATAGACCTGTAGGTCTGATGATTTGTTCTACTTTTTGATTGTTTGTCTTATTTAATTCATAATCGCCCGGAGTCGCAGAACAACAAATTACATTAGTTAGTTTCTTCTCGAATTCTTCAAATTTTAAAGGTCTATTATCTAGCGCTGATGGTAATCTAAAGCCATACTCGACTAAGGTTGTTTTTCTTGATCTATCGCCGTTATACATTCCACCGATTTGTGGAATTGTTACATGAGATTCATCGATGAAAAGAATGTAATCTTTTGGAAGATAGTCAAAAAGTGTATAAGGAGTTTCACCGGGTTTTCTCCCATCTAAATGTCTTGCGTAGTTTTCTATTCCGGGACACATTCCAAATTCTTCTAAGGATTCGAGATCGTGCTCAGTTCTCATCTTTAATCTTTCATATTCCAAAGGCTTATTATTCTTGTTGAAGAATTCTAATCTTTCATCTAATTCTTGTCTTATTGTTTTACAGGCTGCTCTTACTTTTGCTACACCCGAAGCATGTTCATAAGCAGGATAGACTGGATATGCATCATATGAATGAATGAAATCTCCTGATGTCGGATCGACTTCATCTATTTGAGAGATTTTATCATCATCTCCATATACTCTAATCAATACACTAGACTCGGAGTTGCTTGGAGGCATGAATTCTAGGATGTCTCCTTTAATTCTAAATTTTGATGGTTCTAGTTCTAAGTTGTCTCGGTGATATTGGGCGATGACAAGTTTCTCAGCTACTTCGTGAGGATCGAATTCCTCTCCCACTCTTAAAGTGAAAGCTAGATCTCTATATTCGGTAGGATCAGTTAAGCCAAAGATGGACGCGACTGTAGCTACTACTATTGTGTCATGTCTTTCTAGTAAAGAATTAACAGCTGCAGCACGCATCATTTCTAATTCTTGATTCATCTGAACACTCTTATCAATGTATGTGTCAGTCTTTGGAATATAAGCTTCTGGTTGATAAAAATCAAAATTAGATATGAAGAATTCAACTCTATTATGTGGAAATAACTCTTTGAATTCACCATACTCTTGAGCTGCTAGAGTTTTATTGTGTACTAGTATTATTGCAGGTCTTTGTGATTTTTGAATAACATTAGCCATGGTAAATGTTTTACCTGTGCCTGTGGCTCCTAAAAGTACTTGCCATTTTTTGTCTTCAAATAGACCGTTTACAAGACTATCAATAGCCTTAGGCTGATCTCCTGTGGGATTAAATGGAGCTTGTAAATTGAAAGGGTGATTGAAATCCATATATTATGCCTTTCTTAGTGTTGATATTATATCTTGTTATTTTATAAATATTATATTGCCATAAAGTTTACAAATAATATTAAAGTATTACTCGATTAAGATTGTAATTCTGTTTACAAATTTAATAATAAGCTAATTTTTTGTTGACAAATAGCAGAAGGCAAGCTATTATTAATTTAGCAAAAGCAAAAGGAGGTTAGTTATATGAGGAGAAATTATAGTTTTGTTTCGACTTTGGTTAGTATGACGATTCTCTTTTCGGCGGCTTTTAATTATGAATTGGTCTATTGGGCTCAGTTTGACAAGATTTGGAAATGTGACTGTGGAGAAACTAAAGAAGATAAATTAATTTTTACGCCTAACTTAAAAGATTTGCCAGAACAGGAGATAATAATATGGAAAAGACATGGATTAAAATAATGCTTAGTTTTGTTTGCTGTATGTCGATTGTCGGATGTAACGGGGGAGTTTCATCGACCAGTGTCGATGAAAACAAATCCACTTTAAAATATGATACGAATCATATAGAGATTCCAGGTGATGATCAAATTGCTTCCGATGATACTTGGTTTGGAGCTAGAGATTATGAGCAGTTTATGGAAAAAGCGGATTTTACAGAAAAAAGTGTCTCTTATTTGGAATACGATTCTTCATTAGCGTGGTGGCATGATTCTTTAAAAATATCTTGGAATTATTGTAACTCGTTTTGTGTAAAATATGCTGATACTAAATTTAGTAATAATGGCGGTCAACCATTTTATTTTTATGAATATTTAGCGATTTGTAGCAATAAAATAGGCTTTCTAACTTCAGGAACTGAATTGGATTCACCGGAATCTTTTGATTTAAAAGCAATGTTTGTTCCGACTGAAAAACATTATAAAGATATAGAAATAAGAACGGAAACAACACAAAAGTATATTACTGAAAAGACATATTACAACCTTTTTGGAGTTGATGACGGAGATAATGAATTGCTAGGATCAATTCAAATCATTCCAAATAAGATAACAATTGATGAGAATGATATAGTCGAATATATAACTACTCATTTAACTTCGAACAAAGATATGAATTAAAAAGGGGCTGTTGCAAAATCCT
>FR878765.1 GCA_000434395.1 Clostridium sp. CAG:568
AGGATTTTGCAACAGCCCCCTTTTATCATTTATTAAAGGAAGTAAAGCGCTAATTACTTAGCTTTCTTCTTTCCACCCTTCTTGGCAGGCTTTCTTCCACGGCGGGACAAAGCGGCAGCCTTCTTTTGGGCAGCTTCTTCAGCAACAATAGCCTGAGCGGCAGCAAGACGTGCTCCAGGAACACGGAAAGGTGAGCAGGAGACATAGTCGCATCCAAACTTGTAGAAGTAAGCGATGGAAGCAGGATCTCCTCCAGTCTCACCACAAATTCCACAAAGGAGCTTAGGATTGCTGGCTTTACCTTCCTTGACGGAAAGTTCAATCAATCTTCCAACACCATCAGGATCCAATGTCTTGAAAGGATCGAAGTCGAGCAAGTTCTTGTCGAGATAAGAAGTGATGTAAGTGGAATAATCGTTACGAGAGAATCCATAGGTGAACTGAGTCAAATCGTTAGTTCCATAGGAGAAGTATGCAGCTTCCTTACCGATTTCACCAGCAGTGACAGAGGCACGAGGAGTCTCGATCATAGTTCCAACACGATACTTGAGCTTCTTATCAGAAGACTCGGCAATGATCTTGTCAGCAGTCTCAGTGATAAGTCCCTTGACGTAGTTGAATTCACGAACTTCAACAACCTGAGGAACCATCATAGAAGCGAGGATGTGTACAGGCTTGCCATGCTTCTTGGAGAGAGTCTCTTCAGCACGGAGAGCAGCCTTGATGACTGCGGTAGCCTGCATACGGCCGATTTCAGGATATACGACGTCCAAACGGCATCCACGAAGTCCCATCATAGGGTTGGACATATGAAGCTCATCGATTCTAGCTTGAATTTGTTCAACAGTCTTTCCAGTAGCTTCGCTTAAAGTCTTGATTTCTTCAGCCTTTCTAGGCAAGTACTCATCAAGAGGGGGATCGAGCAAACGAACATTGAGATTGAGTCCATCCAAAGCGAGATACATTTGGTAGAAATCTTCCTCTTGGAGAGGTTCGAGTTCATCCAAATACTTTTCACGCTCTTCGGTGGTGTTGGAAAGAATCATCTTTTGCATAGAGAGCAAACGTCCGGCATTACGGAACATGTGCTCAGTACGGCAAAGACCGATTCCATCAGCTCCAAACTTGACAGCATTAGCTGCATCGAGAGGAGTATCACCGTTGGCTTCGACTGACATCTTACCCTTACGGACAGCATCAGACCACTTCATGATGGTTGCAAAGTCACCAGAAAGCTTAGCTTCCTCAGTAGGAATTGAACCTTCATAAACAGCACCTGTAGAACCATCGAGTGAGATAGTATCCTTCTCACCATAGACCTTACCATTGATAGTAAGAGTCTTGTTCTTCTCATCGACTTGAGCGGCACCGCAGCCAGTGACTGCACAACGTCCCATACCACGAGCGACGACAGCGGCGTGAGAAGTCATACCACCACGCATGGTGAGGACACCCTCAGAAGAAACCATACCCTCGAGATCTTCAGGGGCGGTCTCAGCACGGACGAGAATTACCTTCTCTCCTTGATCGTGACGAGCCTTGGCATCTTCAGAAGTGAAGGACAAGTGTCCAACAGCGGATCCAGGAGATGCAGGGTTACCAGTGGCGATAGGCTTGGAATTCTTCAAAGCCTCTTCGACAAAGGTGGGGTGGAGCAATTGATCCAAAGAACGAGCATCGATCTTGGTAAGAGCTTCTTCCTTGGTGCAAATCTTTTCCTTGGCGAGGTCGATAGCAATGTGCAAAGCAGCCTTAGCAGTTCTCTTAGCAGTACGAGTTTGGAGCATGAAGAGATGTCCATCTTGAACTGTGAACTCAAAGTCTTGCATATCCTTGTAGTGGTGCTCAAGCTTGTAAGCATCCTCTACGAGGTCCTTATAGACGTTAGGCATGATTTCCTTGAGCTTGGTGATAGGATCAGGTGTACGGATACCAGCAACGACATCCTCACCTTGAGCATTTTGCAAGAACTCAGCGGAAAGCTTCTTCTCACCAGTGGCAGGACTACGAGTGAATCCGACACCAGTTCCAGAAGTGGGTCCCATGTTACCGAAAGCCATTTGCATGACGGTAACAGCAGTTCCCCAATCTCCAGGGATGTTATTCAAACGACGGAAGAGAATAGCACGAGGGTTGTTCCATGAACGGAAGATAGCCTGAATAGCAGTCATAAGCTGTGCATGAGGATCTTCGGGGAAGTCAACTCCAAACTTTCCTTTATAGTAAACCTTATACTTCTCGATAAGCTCTTTGAGCTCAGGAGCAGTTACTTCATAGTCGTTCTTGTAACCCTTCTTCTCCTTGATTTCATCGAGCATGGCATCCATGTCATCACGAGGAAGTCCCATAGCGATGTTGGTGAACATCAAGATAAAACGACGATAGCAGTCATAAGCGAAACGCTCATTGTTGCTCTCTTTAGCCAAAGCAGCGGCAGTCTTGTCATTCAAACCGAGGTTGAGGATGGTGTCCATCATACCAGGCATGGAGACACGAGCTCCGGAACGGACGGAGAGAAGCAAAGGCTTCTTCTCTGAACCAAGAGTTCTTCCTGTAATCTTCTCGAGTTGTTTGAGCTTGAGATCGATTTCCTTTGCTAAGCTAGCAGGGATAGACTCATGAGATCTATAATAAAGGTTGCATGCATCAGTATCGATGATGAATCCTTGTGGAATATGGATCTTGATAGCATCCATTTCTGCAAGTCCTGCACCTTTTCCTCCAAGGACATTCTTGCCCAATCCATGAGCTTCCTTGAAGAGATAAACATATTGTTTCTTTTCAGCCATTTTTTCCTCCTAAGAATTATTTAGCTGGGACTCAAAACACAAAAAAATGTGCCCTAAGCGATAGAGAGTATAGCACAAGAAATAATTTATATTTTATAAATTTTCGGTTTAGTGATAATTAAATAAAATCTTTTCTTTTGTTTCTTAAAATAAAAATTATAAAAGCGATTTTCTCACAAATAAAAATTCTATTTTCCCATAGCTAAGAGAAAATAGTTTTTATTTTTATATAACCCAATGTCCTTTGTCCATTATCAAATGTTTGGAATTATCATCGCCGACACCTACAACACTCAATGTATCAGACATGATAGGGAAATCTAATGAGAGCAAGGATTGATTCAATCCATGGGATTGTAATTCATTTGGAGTGAGGTCATATCCACCTTCAAACCCTCTATATGAAGCACATCCAATCGTGATATGAGATCCTTCTGTCATATTGAGAACATAATTGTCAAAATATTCTTCACTAGAAGCCTCAGGCATCAAATCCCTATCAACTAAAGTGATTCCACCCAATCTGTTGGAATAATCATCTACGGCTATGGCTTTATTTAAAGCTTCTTGTCCTTTAGAAGCAGTAGCTTTAACTATTTTTCCGTTTTCAAATGTCAACGAAACGTCTTCGATAGGTTCACCATCAAAATAGACAGTTTTAGTCGAGTTCACCACACCTTTAACCCCGTGAGAATGAGGCACTGTAGAGATGAAGAATCCTGGCATTTCAGTCAAGAATTTTTCATTGAATTCCTCACTGGTTTTTAAAGGAGAATACCAAATATGTTTAATGGGAAGACTGACAGTTAGATTAGTCTTGGTATTGGAATCAGTTATCATTATTTTGGCTAATCTTAATGAATTTAATTTTTGAGAAATATCGAATAATCTGATTATTCTTTCTCTGTATCCACTCTCAGCAGAAAGTCTTTCTCTCCAAATTCCACTTCTTTCATATACATCTTGCCAAAGTCTATCTTCGCCTTGAACTGGCGTGAGTTCTGGATAGATTGAAACTGCCCAATCACGAGTAGGAACTGCAACTCTAACAAATGGCAAAGTTCCTCTTTTATATTTATAGAATGAACTATGACAAGAATTCTCAATAGCTTTTCGATAAGCTTGATGCTTCTCCCTGGGGTTCTTTCTCAACACCTGTGGATCCGTACCTTCGAAAAGAATAATAGAGAAGTTATTTTCCGATGCTTCCTTATAAAAAGAAGCTATGTAGTCAGCTATTGGGCTCAGTTTAGTTTCAGGAGTGTTCATAAGGTAAAATCTAGTTGCAACTGGATCACGATAAAAGACTCTAACGCTATGAACATGCATCTTGTATAACTCTGCCACAAAATATCCTACAAAAGTGTGCATTTCGGCATTGGCGATAATAGCAACGTCTTGTCGAGCTTGAGTATTAAGACCATTTCTGATAATTAAATCAGCATATTTTTTCATCATTTTTACTCTTTGCATACTTAGCCTCCTAATCTTTCAACCTATCTATTTTATGAAAGAAATTTGAGTAAAAATAAATATAGCAAGCATTTTAGTTTTTTTAAAGATTAAAACCAACTAAATTTGAATTTCAATACCGGTTCTATGTTTTAAAATATGTTTTGGTTTAAAAACTAGAAAAAGGCATGGCAATATGAAAAAAAGAAAGGTTACGTTGGTCAACACTCTCGCAAACGAAATCGAGAAAGCATCTTATCAAAAGGTATCTGTCACAACCATTTGTGATGAGGTAGGATGCTCGCGTCAAAACTTCTACTACTACTTCGACTCTATTGACGAAGCCATCAAAGAACTAGTAGATGTGGACATCAAAGATATCAGTGATTTCCAAATTAAAGCAAACGCTTTGAGAGCTATCTTGACAATCATTCAAAAGAGAAAGGTCTTCTACTCCAAAATGTTTGACACAGCTGAGTCAGAAAACCTTATCTGCAAATTATTCTTAGAAAAGTTAGTCGATCTCTATGACAATTTGGCTAGCTACTTCGTAAGAGGATATTCAAACGAATGCAAAGCATTTACAAGACCTATCTTGATTCAATTTGCAATGGCTGATATAGCTTTGATTAGCGATTGGGTTAAGTCTGGAATGAAAGAGCCTGTTGATGCTGTCGAGAGAAAAGCCATCACTTCTAACAGAGATTTCTTTGCTAGAACTATGGAAGAGTACATCGAGAGATACAACGCTGAACACAAAAAGTAATGGTTGATGATACGTCACAAGACATATTAAACAAAATCGTTTTAAACCTCAGTCATTACAAAAATGAGACAATAATGGTCCTTGGAGATTCCAAGGATCCATTTTGTCGTTTCTTGGAAAATAATGGATTTAAACTTTATGTTGAAGATTATTCATTCGTCATAAAAAATAGAGACATTGATATAAATGAATTCAACGATTATTTTTCTAAATTGAACATGAGAAATGACATTGGATTTGTTTTAGCTTTGGATGGTGGAAGATCAGCAAATTTAGCAAAACTAATTTCATTAAAAATGTTCTATAAGGAAAACATTTTGGATTTCTTTAAAAGAGAAGTAGATCCTTATCATGTTCTTCCTTTTGGAATAATTCTAAGTTCATCTTTTAACGGATACGAAACATCTAATCAAGTAGAAATAGAAGATAGAAAGCATCATTTCATTCATACTCTATCAAGCAATGATTTAAATCCTAGTTTTGTTTATGTTAGAGGCAATTCACAGTTAAATTTAGAGGATAGAATAAATCTATATTTAAACTCTGGAAATGAATCTTTTTTAAATAATATTTCCATTAACGAAGCTTTTAAAATCTATAGTTTTAATTCAAATTTCAATCAAAATTTATCCGTGATAAAAAAGCTGTCAAAGATAATTAACTCTAAGATTATAGAATCCGGTTTTATAGAATCAGTCTACTCATCTTTAGATTTTATAAAGCCTTGCATAGAAAAAGAAAAATTAATGGATTTGTTGTCAAAATCAATAACTACCAAACTAGAGTTGCCTGAAGTTCTAAAAACCAAGCTTAAAAATAAAGCCTAATTTTTTTTACCCTTATAATGTTTTATTGTCTAAAGTCTAAAACTTTTAAGGAGAAATTAAATGTCAGAAGAAAATAACTTTGAAAAAGAAGAGTCTTCTTCTCAGGCTCAGCCAAGAGAATCTCTTCACGCTGATAAGCCATCTAAAAGAGCCGTTGAGATGGTCGATGAAATTAGAGCACCCCTTCCTCCACTAAAATTGAAGGATAAGAGCTGGTCTAACGTTTCCTTCGTCATCATTCTAGCCTATATGGTAGGTCTTGCTGTTTGGGAAATATACGGAAGTGGTTACCAAGCAATTCAAAATTCATCGGGAGCACGTATCGGATTCTTGTTAGTCCCAATCTTAGTAGGAAACCTACTTGCAATATCAGCTTGGTTTTTAGGAAAAGTCTTAGTAGGAAAGATGACCGGTTATGAGTTGACATTCCTAACTCTATCTGGGCTTTGTTATGAGAAACATAGAGAGGTCAAGAATAAGAACGGAAAAGTTAAAAAATTCTATTTCAATAGTTCGTACATCCTTGAAATGCATGCAAACTTTGCTCCCAAGGATAGAAAAGTAGATGCCAATCCTTCTGGAATGCTCTGGGGAGGAATGGGTGGAATCATAGTGATGGTTGCATTGCTCTTTGCTCTATACTTCGTCATTCCTGACAGTGTCATGTGGTTGAAATGGGGATTCCTATTTTGTGTTATCCACGCTATAGAAACATTGATCTACCAACTCTTCCCGTTTAGACAGGACTATCCCAACGATATGTTCGTATTCATAAAGACGAGAAAAGAAGAAGATCGTAAAGCTTACAACATATACTGTATAGATACTGCTTATGAGTTTGCCGATGTAGATTTAATAGCTCCTGACTTTAACTTTGATCCTACCTCATATTGGAAATCAAAAGCTTTGATTTATAAGTATATCGATAGCTTATATAAAGGTGACTTGGATAATTGCTACACCATATTAAAGCAGTGTCATCAAATTTCACGTTTTCTAACTATTGAAGAGCAAGCTTATATCGCTGGTGAAAGATTATTCATCCTTCTTCTTCTCAATGATAGAGCTGGAGCTGATATGTTGTTCACCGGATTGAAGAGAGATGTCAAAAATGCTGTATTAAAGCCTTATAGATTGTCTACATATAGAAATTCTCTTTTAGTAAAAGGCTTGATTCTCAATCGTGAAGATGATTCCATCGATGTGGCAAACAAATACTACAATTTCGAAATGGGAAGCAATTCAGTTCGTTTCCGTCAAGAAAAGCGTTACTTTGAAACTGCGAAAGCTGCTGTCTTAAAAGCACATCCAAAATTCAAATTACCACAAGCAAAATCAAATTCAGCCAAAGCTGAATAATTGCCAAAAGCCAGATAAAAAATCTGGCTTTTTTTAATCAATTTTATCTACACTTTTCATTAGGTACTCCTAATATAAATCCAAGCAATAATTCTAAAACCATATAAGAATTTATTTTGAATAATGGATTTTAATAAAAAATATTTGCTATGAGTGTTTATTAAGTAGTATATTAATCTTTGCTTGTGAAATATTGAATACAAGCCAATATTATTTTAATCAAGAGAGGTAAATAGAATATGGGTAGAGCACATGAAGTCAGAGCCAAAAAGATGGCTCAAACAAACGCCGCAAAGTCTGCACTTTACAACCGTGCCAGTAAGGAAATTTACATGGCCGCTAAGAGCGGAGATCCTGACCCGAGTTCTAACCTCGCATTACGTTCAGCAATTGAAAAATATCGTGGAGAAGGTGTAACTCGTGATGTCATCGATCGTGCTATAGCTAAGGCTAAGGGTGGAGATGCCACCACTTATGTCGGTGGACGTTATGAAGGATATGCTCCTGCTGGAGTAGCAATCATCGTCGACACTCTTTCCGACAACGATAAGAGAGCTTATGCATCAGTTCGTGCAATCTTCTCTCATCGTGGTGGAAACCTTGGAGATTCAGGTTGTGTAGATTATCTTTTCACACAAACTGGTGTCTTCGATTTTGAAGGTGAAGAAGACAAGAGTGAAGAAATCGAGATGGGTCTTCTCGATGCCGGAATCGAAGGATTGAGAGGAGTTTCCTTTGAAGATGGAATCATCGAAGTTCAGGTAGAGCCCAAGGACTTCGCAAAGACTAGAGATGCTTTAAAGGATCTTGGAGTAGTTGACTTTGTCACAAACGAAATCACTATGCTTCCTATTCCTGACTATGTCAAACATGATGTAGCAGATGCTGACAAGCAAAAACTTGCAAACTTCGTTCATGCTTTGGATGAATTAGAAGATGTTCAGAACATTTACACAAATGCTGACTTCGATCCTCTTGCAATCCCTGCAGAAGAGAAGTTCCCTAAGAAGTAAACATCTAAAAATAGATTCTTTTTTTGGTAAGAAGGCCATCTCTAGATGTACTGCACCCCTCTCACTGG
>FR878766.1 GCA_000434395.1 Clostridium sp. CAG:568
TGTTTGTGGGGAAAAATATATAAAAAACAGACTGATCAACCAGTCTGTTTTTCATTTATAAGATTAATTTATTAGCTCATAATTAATTATTTTGTTTTGATCTATTTTTTGTCTTTTCCATTTCTTAAGTATTATCAGCTATTTAATTAGTTAAACTAACGTATACAAAATTCAAAACAAAAAGCTTTGATACATTTCGAGTATCAAAGCTATTCTTTTTAATTTTGGCAAAGATGAACCATTTTAATACAAGGCTGCACGATTCTAGAGCGTTTTGCACACTCTTAATTCTCATACTTTGGCCTATAGTAACAATGCAATAGTCCTTCTACAAAATTCAAATTCATTTTATCGTGTTTATTGCCATCAATTATGATGTCGAACCTCTCGCAGTTTTTTTTGATCCATATCTCTGTGCTTTCTATGGTTAACAATGGTTCATTATGGCTCATTATTTTAGTTAAGATATCCTGTTTCAAACGGATAACTATTTATTGATAATGGCATATCTCGACCATAAAGAGAAAAACTTTGACTGTTCCAATTATATGTTAGCCATACGACATCGGTTACATACCCGCCAAAACTATTTTTTGCTCTATATGGAACTCTAACATAAACACTACCAGTGTAATATCCATTCCTAACAGGATCCTCTGAAGTAGAAAAAAAATTAATATTCCCATTAGATCGATATGAATCCGGATCTTTTAAATAAAATTTTACTGTACTAACTAATTTTTTATACGTGCTAGTATCTCCAAAAGAGTACCCATTGCCTTCATATTCGAAATCTTTTCCAGCCCAAAAAGAATCTTCAAAAGCAAATGGATAATAACCCGAATATGTATCAATTGTATATGCGATATTTGCATTGTTATTAATCCATGTATTTGTTTTTTTGTATAAATCAATCAAATCTGACTTATATAATTCATATCCACTTCTAAATTTCGAATAAACTCCATAACCATCATTCTTACATAGCGAGACAATAGAGTCATTGTTTGCCATATAATTTTCAGCACTTTCAATAAAGTACACACAAGAAACATTAGTTGAACTCCTAACACATTTATTGCTAACTGTATCAAAAAAACTATCTAACGTATATGTTACATTTTTTGAAAAAATATCTTCATACATAACTTCCCATAATGTATCTACATTAATTTTTTCATCCATAACATCATAGTTTGCTGAAGTTAATAATTTTTTTATAGAATCATTCGAATAGCACGCTACGCTTTGTGCATTTGAAAGCCCATAATGCCCATTTGATTCGATACCATATTCTTTTACAGCAGAAATAAAAGAATCTATTGTAAATTCTGTTGTACTAAAAAAATCTATTTTCTCATCTTTAACACCATTTGATTTAACACCATTTGAAGAGTCACAACCAGTTAAAATACACGGAAAACACAAAATAGTTAATAGCAAAGAAGATATTTTTTTCATAAATTTTTACCCCCTAAAACACTTTTTTACCATATAAATTTTACCCCCCGCAAAAAGTCAATAGTTTTTGTACATCTTTGTCTCTATATAAAAAAAGCATACCTTTTATCGGATGGTCAATTTATTTTAATTTCTTTTTCGTTCCTGAACAGGAAGGTTATGCTCCTGTCCCTGTTGACGATTGCCTTGTCTACAAGATTACTCCAGACGTCCTCATTGTAAGAATCGTACTTCCCTTGGAACTCATCCTGGTCCTGGGTCTCGGTGCTGTTCTGGCCTATCAGTTTTATTATGTCCTCGGCCTTTTGATTGAGGGCTGCACGCTTGGCTTCCAAATCAGAAGTGTTATCAAGAGCCTGAATCATCTCTTTGCAGTCCTCTATGAGCTGGGACCTATCCCCGATGAACTCGTTGTAGGTGTACAGAGCATAATAGATACGTAGGAAAATAGCGGTTGAAAATGTAGGTGATTGTTGAATCATTCCTATACTCGGATCATTCTACTCTTGAAAGAGAGGAGGATAAGAAGATGTATAGAAATGATGTATCCGAAAAGATTGCCTATATCATGAAAAACACAGATAAAAAAACAGAATCAGGCCCAACTTCGCCAAGATGGCAAAGTCGATGGGGTGCGGTATAGAATTTTGGTCCTTTTTCAAGGCTTTTTTTCTTTCACATATTGGAAATTCACCGGAGCGATACAACCTTCGGCCTTAGGCGAAGTGTTATTATGGGCCAAACGAAAGATTTTCCGATATATGGTGAGGACGAACTCAGAGAAGCTTTTCCTTTTTAATGCTCAGTCAAATAAAAAAGTCCAATTATACGGACTGATTTACGATATGTGTGTAATTGATTTTGCGTCAAACTTTTCTCCATCAAAGAATACTTTTTCTTCTTCTAGATTTGTTTTTTCAATTACTGATAATCGCTTATCTATCGAGTCAACTTTGTTAATTAAATTTACATAGTTTTCATTAGTTATCAATGTTCTATTCTCATTGATTACGTAACCTTTTAACAAATGTTCTTTCAAAACACTATTAGCCCATTTTCTAAACATAATTCCGTTTTGCGAATATACTTTGTATCCTAAAGGAATAATCACATCTAGATTATAGAATGAAACAATATATGTCCTCCCATCATTTCCAGTGGTTGTATTTTTTGCAACAACTTGATTAACATCTAAATTATTTTCTAAAATTACATTTTTAATATGTCGAGATATAACTGATTTATCCCTGCCAAACAGCAAACACATATCAGCCAATGAAAGCTAAACAGTATCTTTACTAGGTGATAGATTAACATCCAGTCTAATTTCATTGTTTACAAAAGTGACAATTTCATTTTCATCCCTAAAAAACAAAAAAGCTTTGATATATTTTCGAGTATCAAAGCTATTCTTTTTAATTGTGGTGGAGATGACGGGGATCGAACCCGCGACCTCATCGTTGCGAACGATACGCTCTCCCAACTGAGCTACACCCCCTTAAACTCCCAGATGGGAGTTTTTTTATTACTTTATTTCTTCTATGTCGTCAAATGAAGATGTAATCTCTGTGAAACGTCCGAAGAACATTATTCTCAAAGTTACTTCATTCTTATCTTGATCTACTGCAGTAATTTGACCGATTGAGTTTTCGAATGTGCCGCTGAGAACCTTTACTGTATCGCCAACTTTATATCCGGTGAACATATCATCATCAGTAATCTTCATTCTCTTTAAAACAGGCTCTATTTCTTCACGAGGAACAGGGAAAGGCTTTGCTCCACCTCCGGATGACCCTACGAATCCTGTGACATCTGGTGTGTTTCTGACCATGTACCAAGCTTTATCGTCCATAATCATTTCGATGAAGATGTATCCAGGGTAGAAGTTCTTTATGACTTTCTTTCCATTAGGCTTTCCATTCTTATCTTTTCCATCTTCTTCGTATTGGGCGACAACGATTCTAAAAATATAGTCTTTTAAGTTTAAATTAACACTACGTCTTTCAAGAGATTCAGCGACTTGTTTTTCTCTTCCAGTATAGGTACTAACAACGTACCATTGCTTTTCGCCTAAATCTTTCTTTTTTGTTTCGGAATTATTGTTTTCGACACTAGTTTCTTTAGTATCTAATTCTTCTTCATTCAACATTAGAATTTACCTCCTATATATTTAACTACACTCAAAATAGCATTGGCAGCTGCTTCAGTACCTGAGCCTGATGTTGAGCTGGTGTTTGGGTTGACTCTTTGGAAAGCTCTAAGAATTTCCAAAGCAAGGTAGTCAGAAATGGCTAAAACGATAGCACAAATTACGGTCACGCCGATGACGACTCCAACGGCTGGCCAAAGTTCTTTGGCTGAAGGCCAACGAACACGATGAGCCTCTTCGGCAACACCTTTAAAATATTTGCGGATTTTTTTCATAGCGCCTCCTATTTCGTCTCTTTATGAAGGGTATGGCGGTTGCAACGTGGACAGTATTTCTTTTCTTCAAAGCGTTTTGTACTATCTTTTTTCTTATTCACAGAATAATTTCTGGATAAGCATTCAGTGCAGACCAATATAACTTTTTCAGTCATTCATTACCCTCCTTTAAGGCATTTTAAAAGGCTCTTTTTAGAGCCTTATAAAATCTTTTTTATTTTACAACAAGATAATAAATTTTTATGGATAAAAAATAAGGTATTATCTTTTAAACTGGTGTCTATTTTAAAATCACTTTAAATCTTTTAAGAAATCTACACTCAATAAATCAGATGGAATTCTTAAGTCACCTCTTTGACTTAACGAGACACTTCCAACTTTTACTCCGTCAGGTGCTGCGGATCTCTTGAATTGGCTTGCAAAGAATCTTCTATAGAAGAGTTTTAACCAATTCTTGATAGTTTCTTCGTTGAACATATCCTTAAAAGCAATAATAGCAATTCTTAATATCTTTAAAGGTTGATATCCATTTCTTAAGAAGTGATATAAGAAGAAATCATGAAGAATATATGGACCTATGATATCTTCTGTAATTTGACTTATTTCATTTTTACTCTTCGATGGGACGAGTTCAGGAGTTATAGGTGTATCTAAAATATCTATTAGTGTTTTTGATAGTAATGGATTTGATTCTCTTTCATTATTTGCAACCATTCTAACTACTTCTTTCACAACAGTTTTAGGAACGGATGCATTGACGTTGTACATACTCATTTGATCTCCGTTATAAGTAGCCCAGCCTAAGGCAATCTCAGATAAATCTCCAGTTCCTATAACTATTCCACTTTTATAGTTTGATTCATCCATCAAGACATAAGTTCTAGCTCTTGCTTGAGCATTTTCATAGGCTGCATCATACAAATCTAAGGGATGATCTATATCTTTTAAATGTGATTTTACTGTATTTGATATATCTATTTCTTTGAATGTTATACCTAATGTTTCAGCTAGTATTTTTGAATTGTTTCTAGTCCTGGTGGTAGTGGCAAAACAAGGCATTGATATAGCGATAATATCTTTAACATCTTTGCTTAAATCTTTAAAAGCTTTATAGGCTACTAATAATGCTAAAGCTGAATCTAGTCCACCTGAAACACCTATTATTACAGTCTTGCAATGAGTAGCTTGGATTCTTTTCATCAATCCATGTGATTGACAATTGAATATAGTATTTAAATTGTCTTCGAGATTCTTACTCGATATATCTAAATAAGGTGATTTGACAAATATTCTATCTAATGATTTGCTATATGAATCTGTCAAACTGAAATCGATAGTTTGATAACCTTTTTCTTGTTTATAAGAATATGTAGTCATTTGTCTTCTTCTAAAGGCTAATAAATCCACATCGATATCTTTTACCATGATATGATTATTAAAATCATTTTTCTCGCCTAATAAATTTCCATTTTCGGCGATTATTAAAGGTGCTGAATATACTACATCTTGAGAAGTTTCGCCTTCACCTGCTCCAGCATATACATAAGCACAAATTAATCTAGCGGAAGTAGAACTAATTAGAGATTTTCTATAGTTTTCTTTTCCGACCATTTCATTTGAAGCGGATGGATTCAAGATTAATGTAGCTCCGTTCATTGCATGATGTGTAGAAGGTGTATCTGGAGTCCATAAATCTTCACAGATTTCGATTCCTATTGTTAAATTCTCAATTTCTCTGCAGTGAAATAATAGTTTTGGTCCGATAGGAATTAGATTTCCATCTATTTCGGTTACTTCATTTTCATCAAATGATGGAGTGAAATATCTAGCATCATAGAATTCATTGTAATTTGGAAGATATTTTTTAGTTGCTATTCCAAGTATCTTACCTTTAGAAATAACTGCTGCTGTATCATAAATCTTCCCTTTAAATGAATAAGGAAGACTGACTACCATTAACAAATCCAAATCTTTTGTCTTGTTTGTTATTTCAATCAAGCCTTCTTTAGCTTTTTCTAAAGTGTTGGATTGAGCAAACATATCTTGAAGAGAGTAACCAGTCAAAGCTAATTCTTGGAAGGTAATAATTTTAGCACCCATTTCATTAGCTTCTTTAGCTTTTGAAACTATATCATTTACATTCGAATTTATATCATTTAGATGAACATTGGATGTAATAGCGGCTACTTTAATAAATCCATCATTTTTCATATTTAAACCCTCATATATATTTTATATCAATTTTAATCTTCTTTATCATCAATAAGTTTAGTAGGTCTATTATGGCCATCGAATATATTTGATAATACTCTAACTAGATAAAATAGATCATCTAGATAGGATGATGTTCTTCTCAATCCTAAGATGAAATGTCGATCGATAAATCTAATCTCTTTGATTGAGTCTCTTATAGGACTTAGATACATCTCTAATTTCTCTTTGACATTTTTTACATTAGAGAAGGCTTCTGTTAAAGTCAATTTAAATGATTCCATCAATTCTTCAAATCCTATAAATAATTCATCGTTATTTAAAGTTATTTCAATAAGTCTTTTTTTAAATAAATTCCTAACCTCTAATGGATACGGTCCATAAGAATCTCTTATGGTCTTAATCAAATCATTTAATTCGTTCTCTTCTGTGCAATCTTGTATTTCTCTATACAAATTGACTCTATCGGTTGAAGATGCATAATCAGTAGGAATATGTGCATCTAAAGTAAATGACAAGTTGAACTTTGTGGGCTTCTTTTGAGCTAACTTGATTCCCTTCTCGTTAGCTCGTTTTTGCTCTATCACTTCTTTTAATAATTTCGTATAAGTCTCATAACCTAATGAGTCTACAAATCCTGCTTGTTCTGAGCCTAAAATATTTCCACTACCTCTAATCGCTAAGTCTTGTTGAGCAATTTTATATCCGGATCCTAATTCAGTGAAATCTTTTAATGCTTTCAGTCTCTTTCTACCTTCATCACTGATTCTATCGTAGTCCCTATATAATAAATATGCATATGCCAATCTATTTGATCTTCCGACTCTCCCTTTGATTTGATAGAGCTGAGCCAATCCGAAATTTTGTGAGTCTTCTACAATAATAGTATTTACATTTGGAACATCCAAACCTGATTCGATAATTGAAGTAGAGACCAATATTTCTATTTTTTTGTCGTAGAAATCATTCATGACATCCGCAATTTGATTTGCATCCATCGAACCATGAGCTACACCGACTGTGATATTAGGAAACATCTTCTTTAGTTTTCCAGCGACAGAATAAATTGTATCTATTCTGTTATGAAGGAAATAAACTTGTCCGTCTCTTGCTAATTCTCTGGAAATGACTTCTTTGATTAATCCATCATTTTCTTGGCAAACATATGTTTTTACCGGCAATCTATTTTGAGGTGCATCTTCCAAAATAGACATAGGTCTTATAGTTAACAATGACATTTGCAATGTTCTAGGAATAGGAGTTGCTGACAATGATAGAACATCTAAATTCTTAGCGATTTCTTTAATTCTTTCCTTTTGTGCCACTCCAAATTTTTGCTCTTCGTCGACTACTAGAAGTCCTAATTCTTTAAACTTAACATCTTGAGATAGAAGTCTGTGTGTTCCGATGACCAAATCTATTTTTCCTGCACTTAAATCTTCTAGAGTTTGTTTCTCTTCTTTGGAGCTATTGAATCTATTCAATATTCCAATTCTTACACCAGTGTCTTTGAATCTTTGTTTTGCTACTTCAAAATGCTGTCTTGAAAGTACTGTTGTAGGACATAATAAAGCAGCCTGATATCCATTCATCACAGCTTTAAATATTGCTTTGAAAGCTAATTCTGTTTTTCCAAATCCAACATCTCCAGCTATCAGTCTATCCATAGGATGTGGTTTTTCCATATCTGCTGATATGTCGTTCCAAGCTTTGTTTTGAGATAAAGTTAAAGGATAAGGGAAATCTTTTGCAAAATTTCCTTCTTCGACTGGGTCTGATTTATATGCAATTCCTTTTATTCTTTCTCTTTCGGAATAAATATTTAGAAGCTTGTCGGCTAAGAAGGTCATTCTTGATTTAATTTTAGCTTTTTTTCTAGCCCAAGTAGCTCCACCGATTGTATCTAATGATGGTCTATTTGCTTCTGAGCCAGCATATTTTCTTATATTGTTAAAATTTTTAATTGGAACCATCAAAGTAGCTTGATCGGCATATTCGATAGTTATATAGTCCAATCCTTTATATTGCTGAATTCCTTCAAAGATTCCAATTCCGTTTTTCTCTTCAACTACATAATCGCCTTTGACTAAATCAGAATATTTTTTAATAGGTTTAAAGTCTTTATAACGAGTCAAGAATCTTGATTTTTTCAAAGCAACTCCGAAGATTTCAGCTGAAGATAAAAACTCGGCTTTATCTTTGATTCTAAATCCTTTGGTCAGGCTAGAAGAAAGGATAGTAACTCCGTTTTCTATACTTGAATCCATAGAATAAGGATAGGATGATTCATTTAAATAATTAATGTAAGTTGGAATGGTCTTATCATCCAAACAAGCATATGTTTTCAAGTTCAATCTTTTTGCATCTTCTAATAAAATGCCAGATTGATTTAAATTCGAATTTGTAACAGGTATTTCACAGATTCCATCATTGGATTCCAATGAATTTAATTCTATTTTCTTATAGTGTGCTTCTCTATTGGCTACACTAGGAAGTTCATATATACTTTCTAAAGGTAGAGATAATCCTTTTGTTTTGCTGTCAGCAAAATAAGATATTTCATCTTCCTTAAATGAATTTTGGCTTTGATAAAATTGCTTTGGTGAAACCATGAATATCTTATATTGTTTGAGATAATTGATGATGGTTCCTTTTTTGACATCGTAATATGGAAATAAAGATTCATCGGCATCTAATACTATTCCGCTTTTGATAGCATTCTCTGATGATATTTCAATATCTTTGATCTTTTCATCAATTTCTAATTTTAGATTTGAATCCTTTATGGATTTCAAATCTTTAAGCATTAATTCTTTAGCTTTTATTGCAGTTTCTTGACTTACTGGTCTTTCACTCGCTGGTAAAATTGTGGCTTTTGTAAGCTGTGTTTCACTCTTTAATGTTAAAGGACTAAATAGTCGAATTGAATCAATTTTGTCATCATCTAATTCGATACGAATAGGTAGGTCGTAAGAAGGTGAAAAAACATCTAAAATGGTTCCTCTTACAGCATATTCAAAGCCGCTGTTTACCCAATTGACTCTGCTGTATCCTTCGTTAGATAGTTTGGACACTAATTCATCTCTATCTATCACTTCACCTACTTCTATATCAAATGCGACATCATCAAATAATTCAGGTGAATCTATCGGTGATAATGAAGCTGCAGAGTTGAATAAAACTATTATGTTTTCGCTGTTTCTAATTCGATATAGTGTTCTAAGTCTTTCCCTAGCCATTTC
The DNA here is from genome assembly GCA_000434395.1 of Clostridium sp. CAG:568. Classification (GTDB taxonomy): domain Bacteria; phylum Bacillota_I; class Bacilli_A; order RFN20; family CAG-288; genus CAG-568. The sequence goes on from FR878766.1 coordinate 9,339, forward strand.
TTTGGATGAAGAAGTGTTTCCTAATCTAAGAATCTCATCTTTAGGATAAATAGCTACTTTTTCACTAGGTAAAAAGTCCAATAAATAATCTGAGAAGAGTTGAACATCATATAAAGAAGGGAAGGCTAAAGCAATCTTTGAAGGATTATTGTTATAAGCTGTTACTATTTGTAGGGCTAGGCTTTGCAAATTTGAAGTCACAAAACCTTGTTCATCATTGATGGACTGAATTTGTGGACTGTCTTTTAAATATTTTGATATTAAATTTATTAGTTTACTTGGCATTGTTTTCCTTTGATTTCTTTGCAGACATTAAGCTCAAAGCACGTTGAAATCCGAATTTAATCATCAAATGAAGGAATTCAATAGCTTCATCTTCAGCTTTATTGATCAATTCTCTATCTTCCTTAGATGGCTTTCCTAAAACATAATCGACAGTCTCTGCTTTTGTTTTAGGCTCTCCTGTTCCGATTCTAATTCTCTTGAATTCAGTAGTTCCTAAATTATCTATGATATTTTGTAATCCTTTTTGACCGCCAGATGAGCCTTTGATTTTAATTCTGTATTCTCCTGGTTTGATGGCCATATCATCGCAGATGACTATTAAATCTTCCACAGGAATTTTATAGTAACGCATTAATGGAACAATGCAAGTTCCAGATAAGTTCATATAAGTCAATGGCTCAACTATAAATACAGTTTCACCTTCAATGTTAGCTTTGACATATCTACCTTGGAAATCGACTTTGTCCAAAGATAATCCTAAGTCTTCAGCTAATCCTTCAACGACTTCAAATCCCATATTATGTCTTGTTCCGACATAATCAAGACCAAAATTTCCTAATCCTGCTATTATTTTCATAATTCAACCCTCAATGCTGAATAATTATATCAAAGGGAAATAAATATAGTTCATATTAGGGATTTCATAAAAGATGATAATGCGTATACCTTTAATATATATTGATAAACTAGTCTTATAATTTAATAATGATTTAGGAGGAATTGAGATGGAAGAGAAAAAAGAATCTTTAATAAAGTCTTTTATGAGTGGTCTTCTCGGTGGATTATTCTCATTAACTCCTATGGGAAACTATGGAGTTTTATATACTTCTGGATTCTTAAATAACAGCCTTACCAAAAAGCCGAAGATAAGATGGATTTGGTGTGCTTTATTAGCTGTTTTAGGATTGATCATTGGAACTTTACCAAGATTGATAATGGGTGTTAATTATCTTGAAGATAAATTTCCATTGGCAACATTTTTATTGTTTGGAATTGCAAGCTTAGGTCTTATCATCGCTTCTTTGATAAAAGAGATTAAGAAGAAAGACAAAACAACATTAGAAAATATACTGTTTCCAACTTTACTCATTGTTGGAATGGCAATATCTTTTGTTATGACTTTCTTTTTGAATAAGAGTAGCGATCAACCTTTGATAGAAAATGAATATTTGTCTTGTTTGGTGTTTGGATTTGTTATGGGATTTGCAGTACTGATCCCAGGATTACCTATTCATTCAATATCTAACATTTTTGGTATGTCTTCGACATTAGAAACAATAATGATTAATATTCCTGATAAAGTTGAAATAACAAAATCTATTGGATTGATTGCAATTATGATTATTGGAATGCTGCTAAATTTAATAGTGTTTTACTATCCTTATAAAAAATTATTTAGTATTGTTAAGGATTATATTGGTGGATTATTTATAGGTTTGATGTTAGGATCGATTATAGGGAGTTATTTTGGACATGGTGAATTTATCGATTCGTCCATTCCACCTGAATATACACAAGAAGTTAAATCTATAACTTTATGTGGATTCATCTTTGCTGGAATACTATTGTGCTTGATTCTAGTATTTGCCTTTTCTAATCTAAAGCATAAAGATGATGATATAAACGACAACACTTCTTTGTATGAACAAGATGGTAATAAGAATAAAAAGAAGAAATCCATATTTAATAGAGGGAGAAATCTATGAGTGTTTATAGACTTTCTAAGGATAGAACATTAATAAATTTATCAAATTCTATCTTTAAATATTTCGGAATCTCTGGTCCGCATCCGGATTCTTTTCCTGATGTTGATGAAGTCCTTCTAAATGATAAAAATAGAGGAAAGAAACTTTGTGTTTTATTGATTGAAGGATGGAGTGAATACGTTTATAAAAGAACAAAAAATAAATCGCCTTTTCTTCATTCAAAACAGCCTATTTCTTTAGAATCTGTTTATCCAACTTGTTCTTTTTGCAATAATGATGCTCTTCTTTATGGGACATATCCTTGCTATGAAGGAAGATTGGGAGAAGTTCAATATTTCTCTAAAACAAACCAGTATGTAAATATGGTAGATAAAGTAATTCAAGGTACATCTACTAGATCTTTTTTAACTGATCATGATGAGTTCTATAAATCTAAATTAAATTTGTTGCAAAACATTTGCGTAATAAAAGGAAAAAAAGATGCTGCTGTTTATTTGGATAGCCGTAAATATATTAATGCACAAGGGAAAATCAGCAGTGGTTTATTCTTCTCAGCTATAGAAGAAAAAATACAATCAAGCTGTGTTTCTTTCATCTTAGCGAGATGGTCACAATTGCAAAATGATATTCTAGAGAATGGATATCGTTCTGTTAAAACTAAAACTTCTATTCAAGTGCTGGATGAGTCTATAAAGACTTTGACTGAAAGAAATCCAGAGACTTTATTTATTGTGGTCGGTGATCATGGATCTGTTAAAACTTCTTGGATTGATATTAGAAAATATCCTGATTTTATAGATACTTTGGTCGAGCCTAGATTTTCTATCAGTCCTAGATTTGCTAGCTTTAGAGTTAAAGAAGGAAAGAAAGAAGAATTCGAAAAATGTTTTAGGACTCATTTTTCAAAATACTTTGAGCTTTATAATAAAGAACAAGTCTATAGAGAAAACATATTTGGATATGGTAGCAATCATGAATTATTCGATGAATTTATAGGTGATTATATTTTAATTTCTAAGGGGAAGAAATCTTTTACCGACGGATCATTTAAGACTCTTTATAAATATTATTATGGTGGAGTAACTAAGAAAGAAAAGAATATTGTGCTTTCTTTTTTTAACAACAAGTAGATTTATCAATTTATTCTATTATTAAATCCAACTGGTAGTATAATATTGAAAAGGGGAATTTAATTATGTCAGCTTTAAAGAAAATAATAAGAAAAGGGGCTGTTGCAAAATCCTG